>JAGODF010000290.1 GCA_017998375.1 Spirochaetota bacterium | reverse complement strand
TGATATGGGTGAACCAGAATACCGGCGTGGCGACGACTATGAGGGTGAAGACAATCCCCAATGCCTGCACGGACCGCCGCGCCCACGCCGGAAGGGAGCCGGCGAAGAGCGAGCCGAAGAACATCACGAAGAACACCATGCCCGGGAAAAAGGTGAGATACTCCGCCCTGACGAGCATTTCCCAGGGCATGCCCGGGACAAGGTTCAGGATGATGTACTCCCCGGTGACCGACACCCGCGCCGCGAAAAGAGCGCAGAACGCCGCGAACCAGAGGAGGTGACGGTCGCCCCGCCGGTAGAGAAAGAGCGCGAGCGAGTAGATGCCGATTATCAGGATGGTGCCCGCGAGGAAGATGTCGAAGATAATCCGGTTCTCCCGCACGAGGCGCACGTCCTCCTCAGCGCCGAGGTGCAGCGACTCCCAGACGCCGCCGTTCTTGTGGTGGAAGTTGGACACGTGGAGCACCAGGTCCAGCACCGGGGCGCCGGCGATAGAAAACACCTGCGGACGGTAGGCCGGCGACGATGAGGCCGCGTCTTTCCCGACGGTGCCCGCCCCGGCGACAGGCACTCCGTTCGCGAAAAGCCGCCAGGCGGACCCCATGTCGCGGACCTTCATGGCAAGGCGGGCGTTCGATCCGCACTTATCATCCAGGAGCACCTTCAGCCGGTAGGACGCGTATCCCCTGCCCGGAAGGAATTTCCCTTCGCGGCGGTGAAGGTTCCAGATGCCGGGAACGCGTATGAATTCCGCGGGCACGCCGTCCGCGGGAGCAGGGGGGTCGATAAACTTTTGCCAGTGAAATTCCCAGCGGCCGTTGAGCCTCACGGGTTTTCTTGAATCGAAACAGGTGCCGCGCAGGTCCAGGACGCCGTCGCGGGCCCGCGGGGGGCGGGTGATATCAGCCCGGGCGCAGGATACCGCCGCGGCAGCCAGAAGGATGAGGATGGCGGTAACGTGGTGACGACCGGGCTTGTTCACGCGGGTGTCGTTCTCCCGTTAGAATTGGATGCGCCGCGGGGCGGATACCGCGGCGGAAGGGGGCGGTGATATCGCCGGCCTCCCTTACTTGAACACCAGATCGTTCCCGTCGGTGTCCACCTTCACTTTCTGTTCCGCCGCGACGTCGCCGCCGAGAAGTTTCATCGAGAGTGGGTTGAGCAGGTACTTCTGGATGGCGCGCTTCAGCGGCCGCGCTCCGAACTGCGGGTCGAAGCCCTGCTCGATGAGGAACTCCAGCGCCTTCTTCGTCAGATCGAGATGGATGCCGCGCTCCGCCAGCCGCTTCGCCACGTCGCGGAGCTGTATCAGGATAATGTCCCTGATGTTTTCCTTCGAGAGCGGGTTGAAGATGATCACCTCGTCGATCCGGTTGAGGAACTCCGGCTTGAAATTGGCCTTCAACTCCTGTTCCACGCCGCTGCGGCGCTTCTCCATGGGGATGGACGCGTCGCCGATGTAGCTTGTCCCGATGTTCGAGGTCATGATGATGAGCGCGTTCTTGAAGTCGACCACGCGCCCCTTGGAGTCGGTGAGCCGGCCCTCGTCCAGTATCTGGAGGAAGATGTTGAACACGTCCGGGTGCGCCTTCTCGATCTCGTCGAAGAGGATCACCGCGTAGGGGCGCCGGCGCACCGCCTCGGTGAGCTGGCCTCCCTCCTCGTAGCCCACGTAGCCGGGAGGCGCGCCGATGAGCCGCGCCACGGCGTGCTTTTCCATGTACTCCGACATGTCGATGCGGATGACCGCCTTCTCGTCGTTGAAGAGGAATTCCGCCACGGCCTTCGCGGTCTCGGTCTTCCCGACCCCGGTGGGCCCGAGGAAGATGAACGACCCCACGGGCCGGTTCGGGTCCTGGAGCCCGGAGCGCGAGCGCCGCACCGCGTCGGAGATCACCTGGATGGCCGGCGTCTGCCCGACGACGCGCTGCTCCAGGATCGATTCCATCTTCAAAAGCTTTTCCTTCTCGCCTTCCAGCATCTTCGTGACCGGCACGCCGGTCCAGCGCGACACCACCGCGGCGATCTCCTGCTCGGTCACCTCCTCGCGCAGGAGCTTCCGCTCCTTCTGGATGTCGGCGAGCTTCGCGTTCATCTCCTGGAGCTTCTTCTCGAGCTCGGTGATCTTCCCGTAGCGGATCTCCGCCACGCGGTTCAGGTCGCCGGAGCGCTCCGCCTGCTGTTCCTCGATGCGCAGCTGCTCGATGTCCTCCTTGATTTTCCTGATGACCGTGATGACTTCCTTCTCGTTCTTCCACTGGCCGACCAGCCCGTTCTTCTGCTCGTTCAGGTTCGCGAGCTCCTCCTCTATCTTCGCGAGGCGCTCCTTCGAGGACTTGTCCTTCTCCTTTTTCACCGCCTCGCGCTCCACGGTAAGCTGCCGGATGCGGCGCTCTATGCCGTCGATCTCGATCGGCATGGAGTCTATCTCCATCTTGATGAGCGACGCCGACTCGTCGATAAGGTCCACCGCCTTGTCGGGCAGGAACCGGTCGGTGATATAGCGGTCCGAGAGCACCGCCGCGGCCACCACTGCCGAATCGGATATGCGGACGCCGTGATGCACCTCGTAGCGCTCCTTCAGGCCGCGCAGGATGGCAATGGTGTCCTCCACGCTCGGCTCCTTGGTGAGCACCGGCTGGAAGCGGCGCTCCAGCGCCTTGTCCTTCTCGATGTACTTTTGGTACTCGTTGAGCGTCGTCGCGCCTATGCAGCGTAGTTCCCCGCGCGCGAGCGCGGGCTTCAGCATGTTTGACGCGTCCATGGAGCCCTCGGCGGCTCCCGCGCCCACCAGCGTGTGGAGCTCGTCAATGAAGAGGACTATCTCCCCCTCGGACTCCTCTATCTCGTTGATGACGGCCTTCAGGCGCTCCTCGAACTCGCCGCGGAACTTCGCCCCGGCGACCAGCGCCCCCATGTCGAGCGCCACCAGCCGCTTGTTCTTGAGGTTCTCCGGCACGTCGCCGGTGATGATGCGGAGCGCCAGCCCCTCGACGATGGCGGTCTTCCCAACGCCGGGCTCGCCTATGAGCACCGGGTTGTTCTTCGTGCGGCGGGAGAGCACCTGCATCACCCGCCGTATCTCCTCGTCGCGGCCGATGACGGGGTCCAGCCTGTTCATCCTCGCCAGGCGCGTGAGGTCGCGGCTGTAGCGCTCCAGGGCGTCGTACTTCTCCTCCGCGTTCTCGTCCGAGGCGCGCTTGCTCCCGCGGATGTCCATCAGCACCTTTAACAGGTTCTCGCGGATGAACCCGTGCGCGTTGAGGATCCGCCGCGCGCGGCTCTCCCCCGTCGACGCGAGCGCGAGGATGAGGTGCTCCGTGCTCAGGAACTCGTCCTTGAGCTTCACCGCCTCGTTCCAGGCCTCGTTGAGCACGTCCCGGAGCGCCGGGGACAGCGCACCCCCGCCGGGGCCGGCCCCGTACTGCTTGGGCATCTTCTCTATCTCGGTCTCCACCTCGTTCTTGATGTCGGTGATGGAGACGCCGATCTTCCGGGCGATAGTACCGAATATGCCGCCGTCCTGGTCCACCAGCGCCTTCAATAAATGCTCGGGCATAATGTCCGGCTGGTTGTGCGACGTGGCGATATTCTGCGCGGAATGTACCGCGTCCTGAGCCTTGAGTGTGAGTTTATCCATTCTCATGCGTAATTCCTCCAGCATGCGATCATGTCAGTGCCGAGAGATCGGAGACGAGGGTACGACTGCAGGGAAGATACTTTTCTGTATGTTTCGTACTCGATTGTATAATATATATCCGAAAAAGGGGATCGTCAAACAAAAAATCAAGGGGAATAAAGAATTGACATTGTCCCGAAGGTTCTGTATGATATCAGCAAGCAGGGGGCAGCGTGTTTTTCAGTAATAAAACAGAACACGAAAAGGGCGAAAGGCGTGTTCACAGGAGGGTGGACCTGTTCCTTCCCACCTACTGCACGCTCTACAACGACACGAAAAAATCCTCCCTTTACGAGTGCTGGATCAACAACATCTCCGTCGGCGGACTGGCCCTGAAAATAAAGGACCGGGACCTGCGTGACTTCGACTGCGACCGGGTGAACGTGATTTACCGTGTCGGTACCCACCAGCGGAACGACAGGCTGTACGTCCGCCAGATGGACAGGGTCCTCATGGACTGGAGATTCGGTTGCCAGTTTCTCGACGAGGACCATAACCGCAGGCACGTAATCCAGGATTTTTTCAAGCTCTAATCGAAGGGCCGTTACGCCAAGAATGAACGCGATGTGGTTACTGCCGGCGGTGCCGGCGGGAAGTGGTATCATGCTCTTTTGACGATGCGAAACCGGGTTGTATTGGAAACTTTATAGCGCCGTGACCGTTTTTTCTAAACATTGAGTGGGGGAAAAAGATGAAAAGGCGAGTGATGCTGTTCTGGATTGTTGTCATCGTAGCGGCGGCCGCGATATCGGGCTGCAAAAAAGAGGAAGCAATAGTCGTGACGGCGGACTATCTCGCCGCATCGAAATGGGGCCCGTCCAACGGGAGATACGGCTGGTATATCGAATTTAGAAAGGATGGCACCTACGATGAGAATTTCGCCGGCGAGGGGTGCGGCGGGTACAAGGGGACGTATGCCATCGCCAACAATGCCGTTGTACTGAACACGAACCAGAAAGACGCGTGCACTCCCGACCAGAAGCCGGTGGTCAACAGGAAGTGCGTCGTGGAAAAGGACGATAAAGGACTGTACCGCGACGTGAAAATGGTCTGCGACGGGCTTTTCGGTTATCACCGCCAGGACAGCGTCGCGGCCGCGGACAGGCAGGTTGACATTCAGGGAGTGCCGGCGGTGAGCATGGGCGCTCGCAACGCAGTCGTCAAGGAGGCGGTGATGTTCAGGGTGAGCCCCGACAAGTCGGGAAAAGTCATCACCTGCAAGGGGGCCGGTCCCGATGAAAAATCATCAAGTGCTCTCCCGAAGGGAATGCAGCTCATTGTGCTGGCAAGGACGAAGGAGAAGGCGCGCGTGGGCAACTGGGAGAACTACTGGTATTACGTCGACCCCAACATCGACTGGTACTCAAGCTGTGACGCCGGCGAGGGCTGGGTTTTTGGGGAGTTTGTCGAGTTCAAGTGAGGCAACATCTGCTTTCCGGGCCGGGCACAATCGCGCTGCGGGGTGCCCGGCTTTTCGTAATTGCAAAGGTTCTGAAAGTTCAATGATAAGTTGAGTATCGAACGAGCGCTGCCATCACC
>JAGODF010000289.1 GCA_017998375.1 Spirochaetota bacterium | reverse complement strand
GATCGCCCGTGGCCGTGCCGTTCGTCCTCGATGATCTGTCCAGGTCGACGGTCAGCCCGTACATCAAGCAGAATCTCCTCGAGAACGGCGACGCATATTACGTGGACAGGGCGTTCACCCTGACCTTGTACAGGTCTCCGTCACGGATGATGGACACCGGCCTGCGCGTCATGCCCTCTATCTTCCTTTTCAGCTGGTCCGCGTTGTTCCTGGAGTAGAACGCCCCGGCCTGGAGGGCCATTCTGCCGCTCTCCGAATCGCCGGCGAGGTCATCGCTTCCGGAAGCATCGTCCTCGATGCCGGCAACCGGTTCGATATCATCCCTCGGCTGGGCCTTGCTGGCCGTCCGCTCGCCGGTCCCTTTTTTAACAATGGTGATGCCCACATTGGACCTTCCGGCGCCCAGCATGTCGAGCCGCCGGGCCGCCGCGTAGGAGAGGTCGATAATCCTTCCCCCGCGGTAGGGTCCCCTGTCGTTCACCTTCACCCTGACGGTCTTGTCGTTTTCAAGGTTTTTCACCTCGAGCACGGTGCCGAAAGGCAGCGTCTTGTGCGCCGCTGTGAGCCTGTTCATGTCAAAGCGCTCGCCCGACGCGGTGAGCTTGCCGTGGAAGGCCCTGCCGTACCATGACGCCTCGCCCTTCTGGTAAAACCTCTGCGGGGAATCCGTCTCCTCGATCTCGTTATCGCCGTCGTCGACGGCGATATCCTCGTTCGCGGGCCTGTCGGCTCCGCCCGACCTCACGGCGGGGGCTATCGCCTTCCGGGACGTGCGGACGTGCCTCGCGGTACCGGCGCCGTCCTCGTCCGCGGCATCGTCCCTCTCATCGTAGGAATAGTCCCTGTCCGACGAGCCGGTGTTGTTCGATTCTACCCTGCTTTCCCTGTAGGTGTCGCGGGTCATGCTCCTGGCCGGGGCACAGGCGGTGATGAACATGAAGAAAAGGATCAACCCCAGCAGTATCGCGAAACCGGTAATAATATAACGCATCATCTGTTCCTCCCACGCAGTTCTCTATCTTCAATTTCGGAAGGAACGTATTATGTCCTGAAGAAATTTTTTTTAGCCGTCACATCTCGTCCGAGAGCGATTTTATCATCCTCTTCAACTCGTCGATCTGGCGCTCAAGCCTGTCGGCATTACGGATGCTTTTATCTTCCCTGACTTTTTGATACTTTTTCATCAGGTGGTCCAGGCCGCTGCGAAGCCCCTCGATTTCGCCGTCCAGCGACTCCGACGCCTTCCCGGCCGGGGCGCCGTAATCCGCGAAGGTGCTCTCCATGGTCTCCAGGTCCACGATCTCCCCCCACTGCGGGACGTGCGCCCCGTGGCCGAACTTCTCCTTCACGGTGTCCGCGAAGCTGAGGGACGCGGCCTCCTCCCCGTGCACCACGAACACGCGCCTGATGCCGCTCTTGATGGCGCCCATCCACTCGACGAGCCCGTCCCGGTCGGCGTGGGCGGAGAAGCCGCCCAGGGTGTGGATCTTCGCCTGGACCACCACGTCCTCGCCCAGTATGCGGACCTTCTTCTCTCCGTCCACGAGGCGGCGCCCCAGGGTCTCCTCGGCCTGGAAGCCCACGAATATCACAGAGGATTCGGGCCGGTACAGGTTGTTCTGGAGATGATACAGGATGCGACCGGCGTTGCACATGCCGCTCGCCGAGATGATGATCGCGCCGCGGGCGATGTCGTTGAGCATCTTGGAGTCGGCGGCGTCGCGGGTGTAGCTCAGGTTCTTGAACTCCAGGGGGTTGTCGCCCGACATGATGACCTTCATGGTCTCCTCGTCGAAGCAGTCCTTGTTCATCTTGAAGATTTCGGTGGCCGATATCGCCAGCGGCGAATCGATGTAGACCGGCATCTCGGGGATCGCCTTCTCCTTGAAGAGGCGGCCCAGGTGGTAGATGATTTCCTGCGTGCGCTCCACGGCGAAGGAGGGGATGATGATATTTCCCTGCTGGTTGTACGCCTGCTTTATTATCTCGCGGAACTCCCGGTAGGTGTCCTCCTTGCTCTTGTGAAGCCTGTCCCCGTAGGTGGACTCCACCAGCAGGAAGTCAGCCTCGTCCGTGGTCTCGGGGTCTTTAATGAGGGCCTGCTCTTTCGTGCCCACGTCGCCGGAGAACACCAGCTTCGTCGTCTTTCCCTTCTCCGTGACGAAGAGCTCTATGAAGGACGATCCCAGTATGTGGCCGGCGTCGCGGAAGCGCGCCTTCACGCCGGGGACGACATCGACCATGTCGCCGTAGTTCACCGGAACGAAATGCTGGAGCGACTTCTCCGCGTGCTCCACGGTGTAGAGGGGCTCCACGGCATCCTTCCCCTTGCGCTTGTTCCTCTTGTTGATCCACTTGGTGTCCATCTCCTGGATGTGGGCGCTGTCCGGGAGCATCACCGCGCAGAGGTCGACGGTGGCGCGGGTGGCGAAGATCTGGTTCGCGTAGCCGTCCTTCACCATCCTGGGAATGAGTCCGCTGTGGTCGATGTGGGCGTGTGTGAGCAGGAGCGCGTCTATCTCTTTCGGCGCGTGAATGGACCGGAGGTAATTGCGGTCCCGGAGCGCCCGGTTCCCCTGGAACATCCCGCGGTCCACCATGATGGTGAAGTCCCCGTTCTTGACTATGTAGCAGGAGCCCGTGACGCTCCTCGCCGCGCCGACAAATTCTATCTGCATAGCGTTTCCTCCACGCGGCCGGGGGAGATATCAGCCGCCGTTTTTCACGTCGCTTTTTATTTCACCGTCCACCAGGGTGACGGTGCGCTCGGTCTTCCCGGCGATTTCGCTGCTGTGCGTCACCACCACGATCGTGGTTTTCTTCTCGCGCCCCATGTTGAAGAGGATGTCCGTGAGCCGGCGCGAGTTCTCGCTGTCCAGGCTCCCCGTGGGCTCGTCGGCCAGGATGATGTCGGGCTCGCCTATGATGGACCGCGCCACGGCGATCCGCTGGCACTCGCCGCCGGAGAGCTCCGCCGGCTTGTGGTACGCGCGGTCCCGGAGTCCGAAGCGCGCTATTATATCCAGGGCCTTCTCGCGCGCCTCCCTGTGGCTTTTTCTCCGGATGAGGAGCGGCATCATCACGTTCTCCACCGCGTTGAATTCCGGCAGAAGGTTGTGAAGCTGGAAGATGAAGCCGATATGCAGATTCCGAAAATCCGAAAGGTCCTCCACGGAGAAATTGGAGACGTCCCGGTCGCGGATGACGAGACGCCCCGACTGGAAGCCGTCGAGGCAGCCCATGATGTTCAGGAGCGTGGACTTGCCGGCGCCTGACGGGCCCATGATGGAGAGGATTTCGCCGCGGCGTATGTCGAGCGACACGCCCTTCAGGACGCGCAGGGCGTTGGTCCCGTAGCCGTAGACCTTCTCAACGCTTTCAACCGTGACCACGCCGGGGCGTTCCATCATCCTGTCCTATTCGTACCGTATTGTTTCCACCGGGCGCAGGCGCGAGGCCTGCCACGACGGGAAGATAGCCGCCACGGTAGAGAGGAACACCGCGAAGACGGCGATGAGCACCACGAACTCCGGGTTCACTTCCGTGGGGATGGTGTCGATGTAGTAGACGTTCTTGGGGACCAGCGACACGTCCTGGTAGGCACCCATGGAGAAAGCGCTTTTAAACACCAGGTTGATGACGTCGAGGATGAAGTTCCCGGCCGAGTAGACAGCGCCCATGATGCCGTTGATCTTCAGCTCCACCCACTTGATGATCGCCTCCAGGTTGAGGGCGGTCGCGATGCCGAGGACCACGCCGGCGAAGGCGCCCGTGACGCCGATGAGGAAGCCCTCCAGGATGAAGACCACCATGATGGAGATGGGGCGCGCGCCCATCGATTTCAGTATGCCGATGGCCTTGCGCTTCTCCATCACCACCATCACCAGTGTCCCCATGATGGTGAAGCCCGCGGAGATGATGACCAGGAAGAGGATGATGGTCATGATGAGCTTCTCCAGCCGGAGCGCGTAGAAGAGGTTCTGGTTACGCTGCTCCGCGGTCTGGACTTCGTAGTCGAAGCCCACGCGCTGGCGGACGCGCGACGCCATGGCGTCCATTTTGTAGATGTCGTTGATCTTGATGCCGACGCCCCAGGCGACGTTGCCCAGGTCGTAGAGGCTCTGGGACGCGGGCAGGGAGAGGACGATAAGCTTGGTGTCGAACTCGTAGTAGCCGGTCTTGAAGAGTCCCGCGACCCTGTAGGTCCCGATCCCGGGATTGATGCCTGTCTTCGCCGTGAGCCTGCCCTTGGGGACGATTATCTCCAGGGACTCGCCCTTCCGGATGTTGTAGTTCCACGACATCTCCACGCCGATGAAGACGTCGCTGGGCCTGGTGAACTCCTTGGGCCCTTCCTTGATGAACTTTTTCAGGTCCGCGGGCATGTCGCCCGGTTTCCCCATTCCGCGTATCACCACGGGCGATATGTACGACTTGTACCGGAGGAGGCCCTGGCCCTGGATGAACGGATAGACGGACTTGATGCCGGGGATGTCCCGCACCTTGTCCATGAGGGCGTTGTAGTTGCGAATCCCTTCGCCGGTGTCGGTGACGAAGGCGTTGGTGATGGTGATATGCGAGTCGACGTCGAGGATCTTGTCCTTGATCTGGCTCTGGAAGCCGTTCATGACCGATATCACGACGATCAGCATGAACACGCCTATGAAGACGATGAAAATGGAGAGCAGCGTATTGAACGATATGAACCCCTGGCTCTTCTTCGCCTTGAGGTACCTGAATCCGATAAAAAGTTCGTAGAGGCTCATCGTGCTATTCGTTCTCTCCCGGTCCAATGAAGAATGTAAAAATGGCGCTTTTTGTCAATAGATATTACCGGCGCGGACAAAAAACTTGTTGATGAACGGGACTGAAGGGTGCATACATCACCCAATCCGGCATTCCATATCAGGAATTAACCAGCGAGGAGGACCCACAGTGAAAAACATTCTCACGGCATTAGTGATCATCGCCCTCGGGACCGGCGTTGCCGGGGCGCAGAACACGCAGGTGGTCATCAGCACGAACATGGGGCAGATCCATCTGGAACTTTTCGACGGCAGGGCGCCGCAGACGGTGCAGAATTTCCTCCGCTACGTCGACAGCGGCTTCTACAACGGGACCATCTTCCACAGGGTGATACCGAACTTCATGATCCAGGGAGGCGGGCTGGTGCCGGGGATGAGGGAAAAGCAGACCGCGGCCCCAGTGCGCAACGAGGCGG
>JAGODF010000288.1 GCA_017998375.1 Spirochaetota bacterium | reverse complement strand
GCCTTTCTCTTATCCCTCCAGAACGGCAGGGAGCCCCTGCTGACCACGAGGTCCGCGAAGCCGTCCCCGTAAGGCAGGTTGTGAACGTCTCCGACAACGGGATGAACGCGGTGGGCGAGCTTCTCCTCGGCGCTGTATTTTTTCACGAGCCCGATCATTTCCGGCAGGATATCGAGGGAATGCACCGTCATGGCGCTGTTTTTCGCGATCGCGAGACCGAGATATCCCGGGCCGCAGCCCATATCAACGCATATCCCCCTGTCCACCTTCGCCTGGCGGAGGATGTCGCGCGCGAGCACGGGGAAGGCCCGGGAATACCGGGCCCTGAATTTTTTATCATATTCAACGGGGCTGAAGTTCCGATCGGCCTTGTCGCACGACACGAGTCCCGCAACGAACACCAGTCCGGCGAGAGAAAGTATGACGAATACAGCAGCGGGTATTAATGATTTCTTCATGCCCTCATCATCCATTATTATTTTTATTGTCAAAGAGCCGTGCTGCAAGGTACTTTCCAAGTATCACCGGGACCGCGGCGAGATACACCGCAAGAGCGCCCGACACCATCATCGCCACGACGATGACCGGATATCCCACGGGCGGCTTGAACGGGGGAAAGAAGATAGTGAGCCACATGAACGCGATATACGCGGTCATGGACAGCATCACCGCCGGGACAACATGCGGCTGCTCTTTAACAAACATGACGATGGCGAGCACGAATCCGAGCACGATGAACACCGGCACTGCCCCGGGCCATACCGCGGCCTTCTCCCATATCTTGATGCCGAACGCCAGTTGAACGAGGCTCACGGCTGAAAGCGCCCCCAGGAGCAGCGCGATGATCCGGGCCGGCAGCTTTCTTCCGCTTAAGAGAGCAATGAACAGATCGCAGCATACGGCAAGAACAAGCCATCCCGCACTCCACAGAAAGATGTTCCTCCTCCCCATCGCGGGGCCGAGAATGCAGCTTACGGCCAGCATGACGAGAGCGGTCATCAGCACCACGCCTTTTTTCTCAAGCATGCCGTACGCGATACATGCCCAGACCAGAAATATTCCTGCAGGCAGGAAAAGCCCTCCGCCGGGGCCAGGCATATTCAGCACCTCGTGGAACCATTCCACGATGTTCGGGTGGTCTATGAGACGCGGATAATACCGGATGGAAAGCTCGGCTGCGAGGCCGCACAGAATGATACCGCACCAGCCCTTAACGTCATAACATCTGAGATTATCTTTAATTCCACTCATGATCCCTCGCCCGTTAGCGCTGCATCACATCAGGCTTCTTTCGCACGCCCCGTAGTCATAACATAGTACCATGTCATCACGCCGCTAATCACCAGAAGGAGCATCACTATGACGGGAAGTACGGGATCCCTGGAGTAGACTATGTAGAACTGCGGGCCGGATGACGGCAGGCTCTTCACCTCCGCCCGGTTGCATACCGTGGCCCCCTTCTCCGCCATCACACCGGGCGCCCTCTTGCTCACGTCCGCGTGAAGGAAGGCACTCCCTATCCTGAGCGGTTCGAGGAACGCGAGCGGACGTTCCAGCGTTCCTCCCGTGCCGGATATTTCAAGTGTATAGCGCGCGTTCTTCAGCCGGTCCTTCAGGTACGTGTCCGCCGGATAGTTCTCCGTCCGGATGTCCCTCACGACAACGCGGTTTCCGTCCGGGAGCTCGATGGCGCTTCCTGGATCGACGGCATACCGCCGGTACTCAATCCACTCGAAGGTGAGCAGGTGCCCGCCCATGATCGTCACGAAGAGGAGATGAATGATGGACGGCGCCAGGAGCACCAGGAATCGCGACGCCGCCATATCGCGTCGGCGCGGCCAGAGCGAACGAAGCCGTTCGATGGCGCAGGCGAAGGTATTGGCGGCCAGAAGCGCCATCACGCCGAAGATCGCCGGCACCCACCAGGATTTTATTAGAACAGGCATACCGAGGGTCCTGAACCACTCGGTCACCGGCATGTAGTTTATGCGCTCGAAAAGGTGATAGTCGGCTTTCGAATACAGGGCGCCCGTAATCAGCAGCGCAATGACCGCGAGGAGCAGCCAGAATGTAAGCTTTAGGTCGGCGATGAATTTCCATAATTTCTGTATCATGATTGTGTACCTTTTCCATTAACATTCATATTACGTACCGGAAGGCCGCCAGCAGTACGGCGCCTGCGATTGCATACCAGGCGCGCTTTCTCTCATTCCACGAGGGGAGGAAACGGAGGTGGAGATAGTTCGCGTAGAACACCCAGAGGGCCGCCGCCTTCAGGTGCACGTGAACCCACTGGAAGGTCGCCGCCCATCCCAGGAAACACCATATTGATCCCACCACGTGCGACACCGTGTACACGACGAATCCCAGGACCAGGCAACGGTGGTAGCTTTCCTCGCGGGCCTTACCGGCGAGGAACAAGGCGGCGAGCACGGCGCCGATAAAAAAACATGCATGGCTGAAAAACTCGGTCACGAAATAGAACGTGGCCCAGGTGGTGAGCTTGTTGGGCCCGAAGTAGCTCATGGAGCGGGGCGTCAGCAGGGCGATGACGGCGAAAACGAGGGGGACGATCACGGTGAGGTTCCACGCATCTTCGCTTTTGTCACGGAGCTTATTGACGCAGATTATGAATGCGGCCGCCCAGGGCATGTAGGACGGGTCTTCGAAGACCTGCAGCGTCAGGAATACTCCCGGCAGGTGACCGGCTGAAATTGTGTAGCCGGTGTGCAGGAGAAATCCGAGATACAGCGCCGCGTCCCCTGCCTTTGATTGTTTGAAAAAGCGCAGGGCCAGGCTCATCGTATACCCCGCAATGGCCGCGACGAGCAGGCAGGAATAATAACTATAAAACATTCGCGCTATCCTCCATAATAATACTAACGCTGCTGCCACTGTAATAATTACAGTTAAAATGTATGATTTTGTATTTTTTTATTGTATTTATCAGCACTACCTGCCTGTAAACTACTTTTTATCCGGACTCACCGGATGTGCATGCATTGTCCGTATCATACCTGAAAACAGGGATATCCCCATGCTGAAAAAGATACTCTTCATATCGGTCACGTTGATCGTCGCCACTGTCGCGTTTCGCGACACAGGATCCGTGCAGGAATCCCGCACCCTGAGCATTACCGGGCTGGTGCGCAATCCCCTCCACCTCCCCGTAAGCACGCTCGCAAATTTCCAGCACGCTTCCATCAGACTGAACGAAATTACGCTGCCGGGACATTTCCAGGGCGTGTTTTCCTACACTGGCGTGCCGCTTAAGTTCCTGCTGGAGCTCGCGGGGATACAGCGGCGGGAGGGTTTCTACATGAAGCCCATCGACCTGGCGATCGTCGTGAGAAGCGGCGACGGACGGCAGACCGTGCTCTCCTGGGGCGAGGTATTCTACCGCAATCCATCGGAAATAATTGTCGCCCACACGGCGAGCCCCGTGCGGCCCATGAAGGACTGCGCCTCCTGCCACAGAAACGACAGCTATCGCAAATACCAGGAGCCGCTCTCGCGGGGCGTGGTCCTTCCCCGCCTGGTGATTTCATGCGACGCGTACACGGACCGCTCTCTGGAAAATGTCGTGTCGATCGAAGTGGTTAATCTCAAAACCGCAGCGCCGGTCCGTCGCGGAGAGCCGGTATCATCCCCTTCATTTTCCGTAGTAAGCGGGACAAAGAAGCTTGCCGTGATTGATGACGTTACTCCTTACGGCCGGACCGTGGCCACCGGGAAGGAAGTGGGCGATGGACGCGGCTTCCACGGACTGATACGCTTCAGCGGTGCGCCGCTGGCGGAGGTGCTGGAAAAAGCGGGGGTTGATAAGAACCCGCACTCGGTTTTCCTCGTCACATCGGCAGACAACTACCGCTCGCTTCTCTCCTACGGCGAGATATTCCTCTCCGCCGCGGGTCGGAACATCATTGTGGCCGACCAGATAGAAGGGAAAGCCATCGAGAAACTGGGGCGCTTCGTCATGGTGACGCCGGGCGATCTATCCGCGGACCGCTGGGTCCGGGCCGTGAAGAGCATCGAGCAGGTGAAGCTCGAAACGACGGGAAGCATTTCCATCGTAGGAGTCGGGTGCGGCGACACCGACCTCATCACGCTGAAAGCGCTCTCGCGCATCGCGCGTGCCGACGCGCTCATTTGCACGAAGGACCTGAAGGAGCGTTACGCGCCATACCTGGGCGGAAGGCCGGTGCTCTTTGATCCTCTCACCAACCTGGAGAATTTCATACAGAAGACCAATCCCGGGCTTTCAAAGGATGAGGTGAAAAAGCGCGTGGAAAAAAACCGCGCCGACAGCATCGCGAAGGTCCGCGCGGCGCTCGATGAAGGGAAACGGATCGCGCTTCTCGATTACGGCGATCCCACGCTCTACGGGAGCTGGACGTACTGGCTCGCGGAAAGCTTTCACGACAGGATCACCGACATCGTGCCCGGCATCAGCGCCTTCAACGCGGGCAACGCCATGATAGGGAAGAACATCGCCCACCGGGGGTCCGCCATCATCACCGTCCCCGACGGCATACGCACAAACGAACCGATGGTGAAGGCAATCGCGGACCATGGTGACACCATGGTGATCTTCGTGGGGCTCGCGGAACTGAAAAGCCTCATGCCGGTGCTTGCGAAATACTACCGGGTCGACACCCCGGTGGACCTCGTCTACAAGGCCGGGTACGAATACGAGAACAGGCGGTACAGCACCACCCTCGGCGAGTCGGTGAAGGTCGCGGAAGGCGAGCGCGAGAAGTTCCTGGGGCTGATATACATCGGGCCGGAGATCAGGTGAGGAAAGCAAAGGGAACCGCAGATACACGCAGATGAACGCGGATGATTTACTGCAACGTGTCATCACGAGGAGGCCGGAGGCCGACGTGGTGATCCCTATGACGGATTAATGTTCGCCACGCAAGAGATCGCCGCGTTACGCTCGCGATGACAGTGTTGGCTCACGCGGAGCCGCGGAGTGCGCGGAGAAAAGAACAACCGGTATATTTCTATTCGCGAATGACCCTCACCTCGACCACGTCGGAATCGGGCGCGGCAAGGAACCAGTTGAAAATAACCGTCTTTTCCTTTTCCGCTGCCTCGTGTTCTGGCGATGCATCCTGCAGTTCCTTAGCCTTCTTTGTCAACTCGCGGTACAATCTGCCCTTCCCTTCGGCTTTCCCGGTGAGCCGTGCCGCCACTTTTTTGCCGTTCCCCACGGCTGTAAGC
>JAGODF010000287.1 GCA_017998375.1 Spirochaetota bacterium | reverse complement strand
TGTCTGAATCGGCTGACAGTGTAGGAACCGCCGTATACCGAACGGTACGTACGGTGGTGTGAGAGGACGGGGGGCGCAAGCCCCCCTCCTACTCGATGGGGATGATACAAGGGCAAGTCGTAATATCGGCAAGCCATGATTATACGCGATTCCGGTGCCGTCACTCCCGCGCATGCTTCGACGGAGTTTACCCTGAGCCTGTCGAAGGGCTCAGCACAGGTGCGGGAATCCATGCGTTTGATGTGACTGCAGTAACCCTGTTGACATCGGATTGGCGGCATGATAGAACATTCCCGGATTCCCGCCGGAGTTTCCCTCCGCGCAGGCGGAGGCGGGAATGACTGAATTCATGTCCGCCGCGAGGAGGCAGATATCATGCAAGTGAAACTGGTTGTCGCGATGATGTTCGCCGTGATTATGATCGTGGCGGGCATGCCCGCGGGCGGAAGGGGTGCCGACGCGCCCGTCGAGTGGACGAAGATCGTCATCAAGGAAGCTTTCATCAGCAGGCAGACGAGCATTGACTTCCGCGATCCGAACAGCGCCGCCGAGTTCGGCTGGCAGGTGAAGCGCGGCGGCGCCTTCGCGGCGAGGGGCGGGAGCCTCTATGCGACGATGTACGTGCCTTTCGGGAGGCCGGAACCGCTGCGCCTCTTCCTGGTGGAGCGCGACGTCTTCAGCGACGATATCGTTTCCGGGGTGGACCTCGAGCAGGGGAAGTCGAGGTACGTGCTGAACGCGAACGGCGACTTTGTGGTGCTGGAACGCACGCCGTTTTATCCGGACGGCAGGTCCGGCGGCGACGAGACGCCGGAGAAGGCCGCGGTGGTCGCGGGTGACATGCGCGGCAGCGTCTCCTTCCTCGACGGCGACTACACCGACTGCGTGAAGCTGCCCGACGGGCCCGTCGCGCTCCTCCTTATCGCGTCGTCGCCGTCGCTCTCCGTGGACATTCCTTCGGGAGGTGATGTCGTTCTGCACCCGCGGAAAAAATCGATCAACACCGTCACCATGGCGGTATCGGAAAAAGGGGGAGACACGGTGCGCCTGCGCGGCGCCGTGGCGGGAAGAAGGATCGATTACCGCGTGTTCGCAAGGCGCGGGAAGGCCGACGCGGCGTTGCTCATGGATCTCGCGGTGAAGCATGTCGCCTCGCAGGAAGGCCATGGATCGATATTCGCATGCAAGGACATCGCGCGCGCCCTGCTCTCGCTCGACCGCGAGACAACGCTAAAAAACTGCGGCGCGCCCGCGGGGGCGGACGATGCCCGGGAATGCGTCTGCAGGGAAGTCAGGGCCGAGTCGAAAGCGGCCGGCGGCAGGAAATAATCCTCACCCGAATTCGCAGATAATATCGCCCCGGCAGTAACCCTTCTCGTGCATCATGCAGCCTTTGATCTCCGGCTCCACGCGGTGCTTCACTCCCAGCGCGTCGAGCCAGCAGGAGATGCGGAATATCACGCCGCACTCGTACCGGTCGATGCAGCCTATCATGCCGATGCCCTTGAACGCGAAGCACTCGTTCTTCTCCCACTCCCAGCGGAAGGTGTCCGGCGCCGGAATTTCCGTGGTGAACTTTTCCAGCAGGGATGACGGCAGGACCAGGCCGAGTCCCGTCAGCAGGAAGCGGATCAGTTCGTCGAAGTTTCCCGGTCGTTCCTTTCCCATGCCGAGGATCTTCCGGGTTCGCTGGACTTCCAGCTGCGCCATCGAGCGGATGGCCGCCAGGTTCAGCCTGTTGGCCTGCTCGACGCCAAGCTGCTGCACGGCGTTGTAGTACCACATGCCGTCGTGGGTGAGCCAGCCCTTCGCCAGGAAGTCCCGGATGATCGGGGATGGGGGTAGATTCGCATCTTCAATGACTATCTTCCGGCGCATCACATCTTACTCCGCTCCTTCGCTATCTCCATACGCCCCCCCTTTATTTTTTTGATGATTACCGCTTTTTCAAGGCGCCGGCCGGGTATCCGGCGGCGCTCACCGCGTTCCAGACCGATTCCCCGATCTCCATGATGGCCTTCCCAATCGGTGTAATGCAATTGCCCGACAGGAACACGCGGGAGAATTCCTGGCAGGGACCGAGCATCACGCAGGCATAGAGGTCGGGCGGCATGCGGCGCAGTTTCCCCGACTCGACATGCCGGGCGATCCAGGCTGCCATGTTCGCGATGAAGACGGAGTTCATCTTCCTGAACTCCTCCTCCGTGTCGCCCATGAAAGGGGCATGACGCTCGTGGAAAAGGAAACGCGCCCAGTCGCGGTTCTGTTCCACCCATCCCAGGTGGTAGCGGACGATGGCACGCACGCCTTCCCTCGCGGTGACGTCGCGCGCGAGAACTCCGGCCATGCCGTTCTGATAGTCGCGAATTCCCTCGAGGTAGAGCGCCGCCGCGAGCCCGTCCATCGAGCGATAATGGTGGTAGAGGCTGCCGACGCTCACGCCGGCTTTCGCGCAGATGTCGCTGACGCTCGTTCCGGCGACACCGTTTTCAATGAAGCAGGCGAGCGCCGCGCGGAGGATATCCGCCCTGCGCCCCGGCGACGACGCGTGGGATGATTTCGGTTTTTTCATTTCACCCGCTTCCCGGTGTATTAGAATGATATATTAGAATGAAATTCTATTATGTCAAGCGGTTTCCCGGCCTGACCGCAAAGGGGGGAGCGCCATATTCCGTTTGACGGGCCGTCCGGCGGGATGTAGCACTGGTTACACAGACGGCGAAGGATTGTGGTGCGGTGATGGGTGATAAAGAAAAAAACCGGAGAAAGAATTATGCGGAAAGAGCACTATCTGTACCTCGTCCTGTTCCAGGGGGTCGGCGCCGGCATCCTGAATTTTTTCATTAATGCCGCCATAGCCGCGGCGATGTTCTACTCGATCGCGATGGTCCCGCTCTGGGGGTTCCAGAGCATACTGGCGGACTTCCTGGGAACGATCTTCATCCTATCCTTCATCACATCCTGCATCGTGACGCCCATGACCGGCAAAACGATCGCCGCGGAAAAGCTGCCCGCGCCGACATGGCGCAGGGAATCACATCCGCTCCTGGGCAGGCTGCCGTCCGGGAACTTGAAAAGGGCCGCCGCGTTCGGCCTGGCCTTTCTCTTCATCCTCGCGCCCGTGGTAATCGCCGCGGTGTATGCCTCGGGTATCCGGGAGATGGCTTTCCGCGAATTCATCGTGTTCAAGGGAGCGTACGCGGCGGTCCTCGCGGCAGTAGTCACCCCGATCATCGCCCTCGCGGCGCTCGGAGACGGGGCGGCCGGATGACGGGCCGCCCGCGCGATGCCGGATTCGGCAGCGCGGCCCCAGTGAAGCGGCGATCGTTTTTGATGTGCGCATTAATTCAATGATGGCGGGGATCGTCATGGATAAAGTGGTTCATTTCGAAATACCGTACGATGACAAGCAGCGCGCCTTCAGGTTCTATTCGGAAATTTTCGGGTGGAAGCTCCTGGACATCCCGGAGATGGAGTACACTATCGTGCACGCCGCCGAGACGGATGAAAACAACATGGTGGTCGATACAGGCGCGATCAACGGGGGGCTTTTTCACCGGAGCGATGACGCGAAGCAGCCGATGATCGTTATCGGCGTCCGGTCGATCGACGAAACGATCGAGAAGGTGATCGCGGCCGGAGGAAGGGTGGTGTTGCCCAAGCAGCCGATTCCCAACGGCTCGTACGCGCGGGTGGCGGATTGCGAGGGCAACATCATAGGCCTTGCGGATTCGTCGAAATAGGCGGGCCGGCCCGTGATCACCGCGCCCGAAGGTCGCGCAGCCGGACCGCGTGGCGCATGAGGAGCGCACCGGCCTCGTCGCGGATCTCGGCCGTTATCGCCCTCCTTTCCCAGTCCACGTGGAGCAGCCCGTAGTTCGGAACCGCGGCAGGCCCCGCGATCCGCGCGCCGTTGGGTTCCATGGCGCCCGGCGTCCATGCCGTGTTCAGGCCGCTGGAAGTGAAATCGTAGAGAGCGTAGGGCGGGTCCTCCCGGTCCACCGAAAACTCCGCGTAGTGCCTGTCCCCGCTGATGACGACCAGTCCCCCCGCGCCGGTTGTGCGCAGCAAATCGTAGAGGCGCCGCCTTTCATGCGGGAAGTTGGCCCACTTTTCGCCGAGGTGCTCCGACGCGACGAGCTGGATGCTCGAGACGAGGACGCGCGCATCGGCCGGCTTTGTCAGTTCTCCCTCCAGCCATTTCCACTGCGCCTCGCCGAGAAGCGTTTTCGCGGAATCCGTCGTTGGCCTGTAGGCGCGCGAGTAGGGCGGCACCGTCGCGGCGCGTTCGAGCGGGTCCCGGAAGTAGCGCGTGTCCAGGAGGATCACCTGCAGGCGCCGCGGCGCGTCGCCGAAGAAATACGACGCGTAGACGCCGGGCCTTTTCCGCCTGGGGGATGATGCGGGTTCATTGAAGAAATCGAGGAAGAGCTTCTGCGATGCCACCTTCGCGGGGTAGTCGCCGCCGGCGTCGTTTTCCCCGTAGTCGTGGTCGTCCCAGGTGGCGAGCAGCGTCGTGACGCGCTTCAGCTCCCTGAATCCGGGATTGGACGCGAGGCGCGCATAGGCGCGACGCTTCGCCGCCATGTCGACGCCGTCGGCGTAGATGGTGTCACCCAGAAAGACGAACGCGTGCGGCCGCGACGCTGCGACCGCTTTCCAGACCGGCTGGGGCTCCCACTGCTTTGCGCACGAGCCGAATGCGAGCACGAACGCGTCGGGGGAGACGGCGCCAAAGGATGAATCGCCGCTTCGGCAGCCAGCAAGGCAAAGGATGATCGCGGCAGCCACGACTGCAGCGGTATTGCCCCGGTATCCCTTGCGTGTATTTGTTTGATATGTCACAGTCATGTGTCGGGAATCGCGGATCAGCTGGGCGCGATCTCTTTCCAGATGTCCCGGAGCGCCGCGCGCCACTTCGGGTGCGAGAAGGCCCTGCCGCGCCACTGCGCGCCGCCGATGGTGTCGCGCTCCAGGACGGGCCAGGCGCGTGTGTAATCGAACTCATGCCAGAGCGTCCCCGCTTTGTAGATGAACTCGCTCGCGCCCGTCGCAAGAAGCGCCGCGAAGCCGCGCGCGTAATCGAACGTCTTCCAGTGGGCGCCGGCGTAGAAGAGGTACTCGGCGCTCCCCGACTTCACGAGGAACTCGAACCCCCGGGTAAGGTCGCAGGACTTCCACTCCTTGCCTGCGTAATAGACGTAACGCGCCTGACCCGCGTCGATGAG
>JAGODF010000286.1 GCA_017998375.1 Spirochaetota bacterium | reverse complement strand
CATGCCGCCCGCGCCGCCGTGCCGCGCGAGCGTGCCCACCCTGTCCCAGCGCATGTACTGCCCCGGCGCGTCCATCATCGTGAAAAACCTGTTGATTTCCTTCTGGTTGAGAAAGCTCCCCGTGCTCCCGATGAGCTTGAATGCGTTCCATTCAATGGGATTATGCGAGG
Organism: Spirochaetota bacterium; assembly: GCA_017998375.1. Classification (GTDB taxonomy): domain Bacteria; phylum Spirochaetota; class UBA4802; order UBA4802; family JAGODF01; genus JAGODF01. The sequence goes on along the minus strand of JAGODF010000286.1, from coordinate 5,110 downwards.
CCGATATGACGATGCCGCCGGCGGCGGAAAGCTCCTCCACCATGAGCTGCACGGTGGGAGTGGGCACCACGCCGATATCCACCACGTCGCAGCCCGCGAGGACCAGCACCGACTCCAGGCACTGCGCTATCGTCTCGCCCGTGGGACGGGAGTCCCTGCCCACCACGACCCTGCCGCGCTTCACGTACCGCGCGAACGCCGACGCCACACGGAGCACGAGGTCCGGGTCGAGGCTCTCGCCCACGATGCCCCGTATTCCGGAAACGCTTTTCATCAATGGCGCGGCCATCTCACTGCCTCCTTCCGCGGCGGGTCTTCCTGCGCTTCACACCGCCTTCCGTTGGCTTCTCCGGCTCCTTCGCCGCGCGGCTCAGGGAGCGCTGCGGCGCGGATACGGTCTGGACGGGCCCGCCTCCGTCTCCGAACTGCGCCATCTCGCCGTGCACCTCCTGCCCTATCACCCGGTACTCGCGCTCCTGCTCCGGCATGTTCTCCTCGCGTATCTGCACCTTGAAGAGATACTCCAGTATCTCCATCATCAGGCCGTCCATCGTCTCGTTGAATATCTGGAAACCGCGGAGCTTGTACTCCACCAGCGGGTTGCGCTCGCTGTAGCCCACGGCCCAGATGCCGTCGCGCAGCTCGTCCATGTTCAGCAGGTGCTCGCGCCACTTGCTGTCGATCACCTGCAGGGTGATCATCCGCTCTAGTGTGCGCATGTTCGCGGGACCGATCTCGCGCTCCTTCTCCCCGTACCTGGCGAAGAGCGCCTCGCGCACCGCGTTCTCCAGATCCTCCGCGGTCATGGAAGCGTAATCCAGGTCGCCCGGGTCCACCAGGAAGGTGCTCCGCAGCCAGCCGCGCATGCCCTCGATGTCCCATCCATCGTCCTTGTCGCTTCCCTCGGTATAGAGCTGCACCGTGGAGGCGACGATATCCTCCAGGTACTCTTTTATCTTGTGCGATATGTCCTCGCCCTCGAGGATCTCGTCGCGCTCCTTGTATATCCTCTCCCGCTGGGAGTTCATCACCTCGTCGTACTCCAGGAGGTGCTTGCGTATTTCGAAGTTCCTGCCCTCGACCCGCTTCTGCGCGTTCTCGATGGCGCGGCTCACCATGCGGCTCTCGATCTCCTGCCCCTCCTCCATGCCCAGCCGCTGCATGATGCCGGATATCCGCTCCGCCGCGAATATCCGCATCAGGTCGTCCTCCAGGGAGAGATAGAACCGCGACGATCCCGGGTCCCCCTGGCGTCCCGACCGCCCGCGGAGCTGGTTGTCGATGCGGCGAGCCTCGTGGCGCTCGGTGCCCAGGATATGGAGACCGCCCGCCTGTATCACCTTCTCGTGGTTCTCCAGCCATTCCTTCCCGCCGCGGACGATGTTCTTCGCCTTGTGCTGGTCCTGCCCCGTCATCCGTTCCGCGAGCGCCTCGGCCTTCGCGAAGTCGCTTTCCAGCACCGCGAGGCGGAACTCGTCCCAGAGCGCGGCGTCGTGGACCGGCACGTGGTTGTCGAGCTCGTCCACGTACATCTTGCGTCCGCCCAGAACGATATCGGTCCCGCGGCCCGCCATGTTGGTGGCGATGGTCACCGTGCCCGGCCTCCCCGCCTCGGAGACGATCTTCGCCTCCTGCTCGTGGTACTTTGCGTTGAGCACGCTGTGAAGGATTCCCTTCGCCTTCAGCATCTGCGAAAGGCGCTCCGATTTTTCGATCGAGATGGTGCCCACCAGCACGGGCTGCCCCTTCTGGGTGAGCCCGGCTATCTCGCTCACGATGGCGTTGAACTTCTCGCGGTTGGTGCGATAGACAAGGTCCGGGTGGTCCTTCCGTATCATGGGCATGTGGGTGGGCACCACAACCACGTCGAGGCCGTATATCTTGCGGAACTCCACCGCCTCGGTGTCGGCGGTGCCGGTCATGCCGGCGAGCTTGTTGTACATGCGGAAGTAGTTCTGCAGGGTGACCGTGGCCAGTGTCTGGCTCTCGCGGGCGATGGTCACGTTCTCCTTTGCCTCGATCGCCTGGTGCAGGCCGTCGGAGTAGCGCCGTCCCGGCATGAGGCGACCGGTGAACTCGTCGACGATGATCACCTCGCCGTCCTTCACGATGTACTCCTGGTCGCGTCTGAACAGGGTGTGCGCCTTCAGCGCCTGGTTGACGTGGTGCACAATCTCGATGTTGCGCTGGTCGTAGAGGTTGTCCACCTTGAGGAGCCGCTCCACATGCTTCACGCCCTCCTCGGTGAGCAGGGCGTTCCGCTCCTTCTCGTTTATCTCGTAGTCCACCTTCTCCTTGAGGCTGGGGATGATCTTGTTGATAAGGTAATACTTCTTGGTCGATTCGTCCGTGGAGCCCGATATGATGAGCGGCGTTCGCGCCTCGTCGATCAGGATCGAGTCCACCTCGTCCACGATCGCGTAATTCAGCTTGTGATGGACCCGAAGGCTCCGGTGCTCCACCATGTTGTCGCGCAGGTAGTCGAAGCCGAGTTCGTTGTTGGTGCCGTAGGTGACGTCGCAGCGGTACGCCTGCTGCCGCTCCTCGTGGTCCATGTTGTGCTGGATCACGCCCACCGTGAGACCCAGGGCCTTGTAGATGCGCCCCATCCACTCGGAGTCGCGGCGCGCCAGGTAGTCGTTCACCGTCACCACGTGGACCCCCTGGCAGGGCAGCGCGTTCAGGTAGACCGGGAGCGTCGCCACCAGCGTCTTTCCCTCACCGGTCTTCATCTCGGAGATCTTGCCCTGGTGCAGGACGATGCCCCCCATCATCTGGACGTCGAAGTGCCTCATGCCGAGCGTCCTGATGGACGCCTCGCGCACCAGGGCGAAAGCCTCGGGCAGGAGGTCGTCGAGGGTCTCTCCCTTCTCCAGCCTCCCCCGGAACTCCGCGGTCTTCGCCGGCAGCCGGTCCGTGGCGAGCTTCTTCATCTCGCCCTCGAAACTGTTGATACGCTCAACCAGGGGCCTCATCTTCTTCACGTCCCGCTCGTGCTTGGTGCCGAACAGGAGGGCAAGTACCTTGTCAAAAACCATATTCTCCTCGCGACTTGAAAAAAAAATTGGGATGATACGCGCCATCGGTACGACGGGAATTCTGGAATAGTCGACCCGTGCTCCAATCCAGTCAAGCGGATTATTGCGGGGGCAAAAAAACTTATTGAAATGCCGGCGGTTTTGCTATACTGTGAGCAGGAACGGAACGGAGACCCTCCGTGACGCCGCGCAACCCATGAAAAAGAAGATTCTCATCATCGATGACGAGGAGATGATCAGGAAGTTCCTGACCGACATCCTCACCCACACCGGGTACGAAACGCTGAGCGCCGCCAACGGCGCCCTCGCCATTTCCGTGCTCGAAAACCAGCCCGTGGACCTTATCGTACTGGACATGAACATGCCGCAGATGGACGGCCTGGAGTTCCTCACGCACGTCCGCGAGCACAACCTCACCAGCTCACCGGTTCTCATGCTCACCGGTATATACGACAAGGACAAGATGCTCCAGTGCTACAAGCTCGGCGTCTACGATTTCATCAAGAAGCCGGAGCAGCTGGAAATAATGCTCAAGCGCATCGAGAACGGCCTCAAGATCGGTGAGATGATCCACTTCAACGAGTTCATGCGGGTGGAGCTCGAGGCGGCGCGCAAGCTCCAGAAGCACCTCTATCCCGAGCCGCGGATGTCCACCGGGCTGGCGGACATCATGGTGCACATGCGCCTTCTCTCCGACATCGGCGGGGACTTGTACGACTACATCAACTTCATGGACGGGAGGATCGTCTTCTTCGTGGCGGACGTGTCGGGCCACAGCATCTCCGCGGCGCTCTACACCGCCATGTTCAAGATGGTGTTCCGGAAGGCCATACGTCAGACCGCGGTGCCGGGGGAGATACTCGCCATGCTCAACGCCGAGATCTCCGAGAACCTCCCCGTGGAATCGTTCGTCACAATGTTCTGCGGCCTTTTGGATCCCGCCGGACCGTCGCTCCATTTTTCCAACGGCGGGCACCCCACGCCGCTCGCGATCTCCGGCGGCGCCGCGTCGACGCTGGAGGGGCACGACTCCTTCCTGGGCCCCATTAAAAACGCGGAGTTCACCACGTTCACGGCGGACCTGTCGGGCATCGACGGCCTGTTCATCTACACCGACGGCCTCCTGGACCTCCAGGATCCCTCCGGCGTTCTTGCCGGCGAGGACTCCCTTCCCCGCTGCCTGGGAGGGAACTCCAGCACGGTGCGGCAGAAGTTCGAGAGCATCAGGAACGTCATCGAGCACCGGGATACCCGCATCACCGACGACTGCACCATGATGATGATAGATTTCAGCGCCGGGCGAAAATCCTGACGCGGCGTCCCCGTATCGGCCATGATGCATAAATTTTCCTTTACGAGACCGCGCGCATGTGCGATGATGCGTATGTGTCCCGGGAGCGCCCCGGGGTCGTCCTGCATATTACAACGGAGGTTCCAGATCATGAAAAAAATCACGGCGGCGTTGCTGATATCGGTCCCGGCGTTTCTCTTTATCACCTGCTCCTCGGGGCAGCGCGCCCCGCAGTTCAAGTCCGCGGTCGATGTGCCGGAGCTCACCGAGCAGAACTACAAGGACGTCGACACCCGGAAGAAGATCGCGGGCATCTACTTCTACAAGAGCGACCTGGGCCAGGCGCACACGGAGAACGGCGATATCACCCTCCGCGCCTTCAAGGACACCATGGACAACCGGGTGGCGTTCTACAGGGTCGACGTGGTGAATTTCAGCGCGAAGGGACAGCTCCACCTTTCAAAGGAAGTGATCGGCGAAGCAAAGCTGCCGGCGTATATTTTCATCTACCAGAACGGCGTCCTGGCGAAGAAGGTGGGAAGCTACGACAACAGGGAAAGCGCGGTGTCCGCGGCGGACCAGCTGTGGAAGGGCTTCCAGGAAAGGGTCTGGCGGAAGAAGCGATAGTCCGCGCCGGCTTCAGAAGATGATAAGCTCGTCGCGGTTGATGACTTCGTCGAAGTAGGTACCGCCGAGGATCTTACGGATCTCGTCCGTTTTCCTGCCGACTATGCGGGCGAGCTCGTCGTGCGTGTAGTTCACCACGCCCTTGCCCACACGC
>JAGODF010000285.1 GCA_017998375.1 Spirochaetota bacterium | reverse complement strand
ATACCCGGTGCGCCGCGGGGGACCTGGCGCGACGGGGGCCTCATCGACTATCACCTGGACGTTCCGTACCACGTCGACGTCGACGCCCTGGTCCTCTATCCGCATTTCTTCGATCATATAGTCCCCGGCTGGTTCGACAAATCCCTGCGCTGGCGCAACTTCACGCCCGCCTTTATGGAGAACGTGGTGCTGGTATCTCCCTCCGCTGAATTTGTGGATGGATTGCCCCTGAAAATGGTCCCCGACCGCGATGATTTCCGCCGCTTCATGGGCCATGACGACGACCGCGTGCGCTACTGGAAAGAGGTCGCGCGGCGCTCCAGGGTGATTGGCGAGGAGTTCATGGAGGCAGTGGAGGGCGGACGAATAAAGGAGATCGTCCAGCCTCTCGGCAGGCGGTGACACCGTACCGCAAAAACTAATTGCTTTTACGCGCGCGCGGCGGATATCATACATCAATCAATCCATGGGAGGAATGGCAATGATGGCGAGGAGATGGCCAGCGGCAGCGTTCGTAGCGGCGTGGACATGCGTGATTGTTCTGGGCGTGATGGCGCTGCCCGATGATGGTTACGGCAGGGCGGGGCGCGGCCAGAGTTACCGCTCCAGCTCCAGTTCGTCCCGGTCAAGCTCCTATCGGTCATCGTCGTCGAGCAGGAGTTATCGCAGCAGCAGTTCCCGCAGCAGCTCGTATGGCGGCAGTAGTTCGAGGAGCTATCGGTCGTCGGGATCAACCTACCGGCATTATCCCTCTTCGACGCGACACTCGTCCGGCAGCAACGCCACCAGGGATATCATCATCGGTTTTATCGTCATGGGCGTTCTCATCGCCGTGTTCGTCATCATCGTCGTGTTCGTTGTCCGATATATCAGGTTGAAAGGGAGGACGATGACGCTGCTGAACGCATCGGCACCGCCCCCTTCCGACCGCACGGAAGAGATCGTCGCGGCCGTGCGGCGCGACGATCCGGAATTCTCGCTTGAGGAGTTCCAGCGGCGCGCTGCGGAAATATTCCAGCGCCTTCAGGCCGCCTGGTCTGCAGGCGACATGTCCCCGGTGCGGAACTACCTGTCCCAGGGCGTCTACAACCGTTACCGCATACAGCTCGAGATCATGCGCGACGTCGAGGGAGTGAAGAACGTGATGTCTGATATTAATGTTTCACGCACGGGACTGGCGGCGTTTGACGACGCGGGCGCGTATCAGACGCTTCACGTGACCGTGTATGCCTCTGCGCGCGATGTCACGGTTCCCGCCGGCGCGTCCGACGATGAGACCTCGCGGGCTCTCGCCGCCGCTCCGGTATCGCCCTTCACCGAGATTTATTCATTCACCAGGAAGCGCGGCGCGCGCACCGATGCTGCGAAGGACTGGCTCAAGGGGCAGTGCCCCAACTGCGGCTTCGTGCCCGACAACTTCAGCCAGGTGAACAAGTGCCCCAGCTGCGGTTCCATCTACAACTCGGGCGAGTACGACTGGGTGCTTTCGGAGATCACTCAGTCAGGGGAGTGGCACGGCGGTTCTGCCGCGGACGTGCCCGGTCTCGCGGAGCTCGGTGCCGCGAACCTCTCCATGAACCGCCAGGTCGTTGAAGACCGTACCTCCTATCTCTTCTGGAGATGGATCCAGTCGCGGGTGAGGGGAAGCGCCGCGCCGCTCGCACGCGACGCAGTTGCCGATTACAAGAGCGCATTTAATGTTGCTTCTCGCGAATACCTCGGGGAAATTGCCGTGGGCGCGGTCGACCTGAAGAGCATTGATATCGAATCCGGCAGGGCCCGCACCGAGGCCCAGGTGCTCTGGAGCGCGTCGTCGGCGCAGGGCGCGGAGCCGCGACACCACGAGCACACGCTCCGGCTGGGGATGAGCGCGGCAACCGAGAACCGCTTCGGGCTCGCAGACCACGGCTGCGGCAAGTGCGGCGCGCCGCTCCCGGAGACCGACGCGCTCGCGTGCGCCTACTGCGGCGCGCCGCTGCCGGAGGTGAACGAGGACTGGCTTCTCGAAGGCATTAACGGCAATTAAGCGGATGATATGTCGCGCCGCCGCTGGACGCGGTCAGCGGGCGAGGAGCTTCCGCACCGCGCCGGCGATGGTCTCGTTCTCCGCGATCTTGCCCTTTCCCACGTCGCCGCAGGCGAGGAGGCCCTCCGCGGGCTCGATGAAGCCGTATTTTCCAAGCCCCTTGAGGTACTCGATGTTTTTCTGCACTATGGGATTGTTCCACATCTCGACGTTCATCGCGGGCGCGAAGGCCACCGGCGTTTCCGCGGGGAGCGCCATCACCACTGTGGTGAGGAGGTCGTCGGCGATGCCCGAGGCGATTGAACCGATGATGTTCGCCGTGGCTGGAGCGATGAGCACCAGGTCGGCCCACTTCGCGAGCGCGATGTGAAGCACCTCGCCCGGATCGGACGGATCGAACAGTCCCGTGTGCACCTCGTTGCAGGTCAGGACCTGGAAGGTGAGCGGCGGAACAAACCGGGTCGCGGCCTCGGTCATCACCACCTTCACCGCGGCGCCTTCTTTAATGAACAGGCGCGCCAAGTCGCATGCCCTGTAGGCCGCGATGCCGCCGGTGACTCCCAGGAGTATTTTTCTTTCTCGCATGGCCGTTGCTCCGCATGTTCCAATCTACGGCAACCGCCAGGATGCTCGCATGCCGAAGTGGAATCGTCAATGATTTTATTTCGATACGTCAGGGAGGAGGGTGATGGAATATCCTCCTCCAATAAATTTCTCCGTAATCCGGAGAAGCACTGATGCTGGAAGCCGTCATCTTCGACATGGACGGGGTCATCGTTGACAGCGAGCCGCTTCACTACGCGGCGGAATCGCGCATCTTCGCGCTGCTCGCCGGTCTGAACAGGAGGGGCACGAAGACAGCGCTCGCGTCGTCTTCCTCCCCGGAACTCATCGAACTGGTGCTCAAAAGGCTCGGCGTGCGCGGGCTCTTCGATGCCGTCGTCAGCGGCGATACCGCGCCGCGCGGCAAACCCGCGCCCGACATCTATCTGCGCGCTGCGGAACTACTCAACGCGCGTCCGGCGAACTGCATCGCGATCGAGGATTCGCGCAACGGGGTGATGTCGGCGAAGGGCGCGGGGATGCGCTGCGTCGCGTACAGGAATCCGAATTCGCCCGGGCAGGACCTTGACGCCGCGGACATGATCATCGACGATTTCCGATTGCTGCGAGAAGAGGACCTGCGCGCGCTCGCCGGGGGCTGATCCCGCTACCGGCAGAACGCCGCGATCTCGCGCGAGAGATCATCGGCCTGCTCCCACGGGAGCATGTGCCCCGCCTTTTCCCAGATGACGAGCTTCGAGTTGGGGAGCAGGTCGTGGTACATCGCCCCGAGTTCGGGCGGCACCACGCGGTCGTGCCGCGCCGACGCGACGAGTGTGGGAACCTTTAGCGAGGGGACGTCGCGGTCGATGTACTGCTGCCATATTCCCTCGCGCGTGACCTTCCCGACCGCCCGGCGGTATTCGCCGCTGGAACAGTTTATCAACGCCATCTCGCGCAGAAAGTCCTCCGGTATGGAACTTTCGTCGTGGAACATGAGGCCCGGCGTAAACAGGCGCACCATGGATTCCCGGAAGAACCATTTCGAAAGCGACTCGATGCGCATAGCCCTGCCGAGCCTCAGGTACCACGGCACGATGCGAGGATTTCGCTCCAGGCCCGCCGCGCATACCAGCACCAGGTTTTTCACCCTGTCGGGCGCCGCGAGCGCCACACGCGCCGCGATCTCGCCGCCCATCGAATGCCCCACGATCGAAGCCTTCGCGATTCCCGCCCCGTCCATGAAGGCGATAATCCTCCGTGCCTGGGAGGCAGTGTCGTACCTCAAGGTGTTGTCAGATGTGCGGTCCGAGATGCCGTGGCCCGGCAGGTCCACCGCGTAGACGTGGTACTTTTCGGCAAGCAGCGGGATCACGTGCTTCCAGTATGCGCCCCAGCATATCCAGCCGTGGATGAGGATGAGCGGCTCGCCGCGTCCCGCCTCCAGGTAGTGCATCGCGCGCCCCTCCACCTCGCAGTAGCGGGACTCGCCGATCTTCATCGACACCACTTCCCCGCGTATCGAATCCCGCGTGTGCCGCGTCGTTGCGCAGGACGTGAGCATCACGGCGATAAGTACGAGTGTCGCATGCCGCATGGCCTTTCTCCTATTCCTGGTCCGGGCCCTTCCAGGGCCGCGGCCGTCCGATCAGCATGAAGGGGCCGGGGTTGGCGGGGCCGCCGCCCAGCGCCATGTAGCCCGCGCCGATGTAGAGCGTGTCGTTGATCTTCCTGAGTTCGTCGCGCATGGAGCGGACCGTGCCGCCGTTGAGCGCGCCGTAGTCGATGAGGAATGAATCCTTGCCGTCCTTCACCACGCGCGAGGGGCCGATGCGCGTATCGATGCGCCGTATGCGCAGCAGTTTCTTCCCGCCCGGCGTGTCCTCCTCGAAGATGTTGTAACCGGTGCCGGTATTCCCCCCGCTTTTTTTAAACGCCTTACCGACCCATTTCGTGCGCAGGGTGATACCGCCGGTTGGGAACACGTGGTGGGTGAAGAGCGCCGTCGATTTTCCCAGCACCCCCCCGCCGAGGAGCCTCGCGTCGTACTCGCCGTCGAGCTCTTCGATCCGGGGTGTCTCTGCGGCGATGAAGAGCCGTATCTTGTCCCTTCTCGAGAGTTTCTCCACGTCGTCGTAGGAGGACGCCGCCGGGTCCTTCCCGAGGATCTCCGCCATGCTGAGCCCGTGCGCCTTCCGGCTCCCTGCCTGGATGATGTTGATGATATTGAGCATCAGAAAGACCAGGACGATGGAACCGGCGGCTATGCAGGCAATGATGAGCGCGTTCATGATGAACCTCCCCGCGTGTGTGTACCGGCGAATGCCGGGGCGTCTATATTTTTTTCAGCAGGCTGTGCCCGATGAAGTGCGCAATGTCCTGGAAGTAGCGCCCGCTCGCGAGCTTCCGTCCCGAGGCGAGGAGCGCGTTGTACAGCAGCGGGAGCAACTGCGACGGGTCGTAGAGCGGCGTGGGTATCCCCATCCGCCCGCGGACCGTCATGGTCATCTCCACCGCCGTGGTGAAGCAGTTGTCGATCTTCGTGATCCTCCGCGCGTTGACCACCTTCGCGTCCGCGCAGCTTCCCAGCAGAAAGACCTCCTCCCCCGCGGCGTCGATGGTCTCCTCCGCCTTCCCGATGACGAAGACCACGGGCCTCGCCTTCCTGAATGCCTCCGCTCCCGCGAAGCGCTCGTGGAACGCGAGGAACATCTTGATCCCCATGACGCAGCCGGTGAGGCAGCGTTGCCCGTGCCCCCTGCCCGC
>JAGODF010000284.1 GCA_017998375.1 Spirochaetota bacterium | reverse complement strand
GCGTAGCATCGCCCACTATGCGGATCCTGCTGTGCAACGACGATGGAGTGACGGCCCAGGGAATCGTGGCGCTCTACGACGCGCTGGTCGACTCCTCCAAAAGCCTGGGCGGTCCTCTTGGTGAGGTGTTCGTGGTCGCGCCGCTGACGGTGCAGAGCGCCACCGGGCACGGGGTGACCTTCCGCGAGCCGCTGATGGTCGCCCCCAACGACGTGAACGAACGCATGAGCGGCATCGCCGTTGACGGCCGTCCGGCCGACTGCGTCAAGCTCGCCCTCGCCGAGCTCTGGCCGGCGAAGTTTGGTGCCGGCACGCGGCCCGACCTTGTCATCAGCGGCATGAACATGGGGGCCAACGTGGGCATCAACGTGCTCTACAGCGGCACCTGCGCCGCCGCGATCGAGGCGGCCTTCCTGGGCGTGCCGAGCATCGGGTGCGCGAAGTCCCGGCTCTTCGGCAGGCATGATGAGCCCGGGCGGGCGAGGGGCGATAGATCCGTTCTTTCCGATGACGAAGGCGTGCCGGTGGGGCTTGTGCTGCGCACCCGGACGGGCGTGAAGCCGGTCTTCGTCTCGCCGGGGCACCGGGTGGGCATCGAGGAGGCGGGCGATATCGCCCTGGCGTGCGCGGGACGATACCGGGTCCCGGAGCCCACGAGGCTCGCCGACATCAGGGTGGAGAAATACAAGAGGGAATACCTGCGCACATGCAGCTGATAGAGTCATATCTGATAAACCTGCTCCCCTACGGGATCGTCACGCTGATCACCTGCATCATCGTGTTCCTGATATCCATCAACCTGGTGGTGAAGGGATTCCGGACGCGCCTGGTGAGGGCGACCTTCCTCTTCTGCCTGAGCCTCATCGTCTGGATGTTCTGCGGCGGCCTGTTGATAATCACGCCATCGTACGTCTTCGCGGCGCAGGTCTCCAGGTTCTTTTTCCTCGGCTGGGTGTTCATCCCTCTCACGTTCTACTACATCGCGCACGCGTTCGCCAACAGGAAGTCCTGGGACATGTACGTGTTCCTGGCGCTGGCGCTGGTTTTCGGTGCCGCCTCCCTGCTGGGGCCGGTCCACACGGTGAATTACAACTATTTCGGGTTTTACCCGAAACTCGTGTATCCCTGGAACATCATCATCAATACCTACTATTTCACCACGGTATGCATGGGACTGGTGGTCCTCTTCGGCGAGTACCTGACCGCGGCGACCAACAGCCGCAGGAACCAGGCCAGGCTCCTCTGGCTGGGTACCTCGGCTGGCTTCATGATCGCCGTGTCCGAGACGATCTACATAGTATCGGGCGCACCGGGAATCCAGGACGGGCTTCTCACGGCCAGGCACTACCTGGTGAACTATGCCATTCACGCCGGGGTGCTGGGGCTTTACGCCGTCATCATCCTCTCCTACCGCTTCGCGATGAACGGGCGCTTGGCGTTATTCCTTCCGCTACGGAAAACGCGCAACATCCTCCTGATAATGACGCCGGTGAACGTGCTGATATCGTACGCGATATATCTCGCCGGGTGCCCACTGTTTCCCTGGAGCCAGGTGGGGATCATCATCGCCTTCATGTTCATCAGCTACGCCATCCTCAGGTACCGCCTAATCGATATCACCGAGATTTTCCAGCGTCTCCTGGTCTACCTCGCGCTGGCGATCGTGTTTTTCGGCATCTGGTTCGTGTTTATCGTCGGGATGTCGCCCAGCAACACCCAGATGCTGTTCTCCATCCTGTACGCGCTGCTGGTGGTCGCGCTCTTCAACCCGCTGCACATGCTGATCCAGCGGATGGTGGGGCATTTCGTCTTTCCCCAGCGCTTCGACTACCAGAAGACCATCATGGACGTGAGCATGCGGGTGGTCACCGTTCTGGACTACAACCGCCTCATCGAGATCGTGCGGGACACCATACTGAACACGGTGAAGGCGTCGTCCTTCGCGCTCCTGGTCTACGAGGACGAGAACGACAGCTACATCCCGGTCTCGGTGCACGGCGTGCCGCCGGAGAACATTACCAGCCTCTCCACCATGGACGAGACCATACGGTTCATCCGCCTGGTGAACCGCGAGATATTCAGGGAGGAGCTGGAGGACGACCGATCCGGCGAATCCACGGAGATTACGGCGGTCCTGCGCTCGCTGAACGCGGAGCTCATCATCCCCATGACGCTTCGGGGTTCCCTGAAGGGGATCCTCTGCATCGGGGACCGGATGACAGGGGAGATCTACAACCGGAGGGACATCGAGCTCCTCCAGATCCTGGCCAACCACATCGTCATCGCGCTGGAAAACGCGCGGCTCTACGAGCTCGCCATACGCGACGGGCTCACCAAGCTCTACATTTCGCGCTTCTTCCACCAGCGCGTTTCCGAGGAGATCACCAACACGGTGCGGGCGCGCCGCCAGCTCTCCCTGCTGATGATAGACCTGGACCACTTCAAGGCGGTGAACGACACCTACGGGCACCAGGTGGGGGACCAGGTCCTGAAGGAAACGTCCCACATCATAAGCGACCAGGTGCGCCTGGTGGACATCGTGTCACGGTACGGCGGCGAGGAGTTCGCCGTCATCCTGCCCGAGACCGACAACGAGCGCGCCGCTTCCATCGCCGAGCGTATCCGGAAGAAGATGGAAGGCACCACCTTCCCCAGGGGCATCAGGAAGACCATATCCATCGGCATCGCCACCATCGACGGGAAGGCGACGTCGGCCGAAATTGGGTTCGACAGCATCATGTCGCGTTCGGCCATGCACAGCAAGGTGGAGAGCGTCAAAATGGAGCTCATCCGCCGCGCCGACGAGGCGCTCTACGCAGCCAAGGCCGGCGGCAGGAACCTCTGCAACAACGCCGGTATCATCCACGTGAAAACCCGCTGATGCGCCCCGCGCGCGCCGCTTCCCTCCGTGAACCGGTGCGGTATCGTAATTTCCGGGAATTTTAGGAATGTAGTAGATTAAAAAATAATAAAAAAACCGTCCCGACGTCAAAAAACGTCCCTCCGGCGTTGACGATTATTTCCCTTTTGTTTATATTTAATAAATACCAGCCTCCACCGTAATTGTGTATCAATAAATGCATTGTGACGGGACGCTGAAGATATGAAAAGAAGGATGACGGCCAAAAGGACCTGCGGGAGCGGTGGCGGAATGATAGGATCGCTGGAAAACGTCGTGTTGAGCGAGTCCCCCGTGTACGAGACATGCTGCGGGGAGCTCCGGGAGATGCAGAAGCACGAACTTATCTGCAAAATCAGCCAGCTCATGGGGCCCAGCCCCACGAATATCGCGATGGCGGAAAAGATTTTCGACTCCATCAAGTTCGACCTGGCGCAGTATATCATTCACCACGAGTACAATTCGCCCCGTGGAGTGAGCGCCGATCTCCTCCTCTGGCTCGACAGCAAGGTCGATCCCGGGAAGGCGAAGTCGGTCCGTGAATTTTTCTGCAAGTACATCACCCGGTCGTGAAAAAAGACGACATACTCCTTCACACCTGCTGCGCTCCCTGCGTTACCCATGTCCAGGATCTGCTCGCGAACGCGTACCGCGTCGTGTCGTTCTACTACAATCCCAACATTCACCCGCGCGGCGAGTACGAGAAGCGTCTCGGGGAACTGCGGCGTTTCTCGAACGAGAAAGGATTTCCCGTCATCACCGGCGACTACGACGCGCGCGCCTGGACCGACCGGATTAAGCCGCACCGGTTCGAGGGCGAGCGCTCCGAGCGCTGCCGCCAGTGCATCGAAATGCGTCTGGAACGGAGCTTCGAGAAGGCGCGGGAAGAGTCCATCGGCATGGTGGGGACCACGCTCACGGTCAGCCCCCACAAGGACGCGGCGATGATTAACGCGCTGGGGAGGGAGCTTTCAAGACGGTTCGGTATCGATTTCCTCGAGTCGGACTTCAAGAAGAACGACGGCTACCGGAGATCCGCGGCGCTCGCCCGGCAGTACGGCCTCTACCGCCAGAACTACTGCGGCTGCGTCTACTCCATGCACGACCGTTACCGCGGCAGGTGACCGCGGACGTATTTCCTCCAGGTAAATTATCGCTCTTTCGGTGCCGGAAGCGGGGTGATAATACCTGCACACCTTTTTTTATTTGACAAAAAACGACTCCGGGCGACGTAATCGGCGGGTGTTTCTGCCTTCCATACACTGCGAGGACGTGAATGCCTAAACGCGCCGATCTTCAACGCATACTCATCATCGGGTCCGGTCCCATCGTGATCGGACAGGCCTGCGAGTTCGACTATTCGGGCTCCCAGGCCTGCAAGGCCCTCCGCGAGGAAGGCTACTTCGTGATCCTGGTGAACTCCAACCCGGCCACCATCATGACGGACCCCGAGCTCGCCGACAGGACCTATATCGAGCCCATCACCCCGGAGATCGTGGAGAAGATCATCCAGGCCGAGAAGCCCGACGCCATCCTTCCCACCGTGGGCGGCCAGACCGCACTCAACACGGTGATGGGGCTTTACGAAAGGGGGGTCCTGGACAGGTACGGCGTGAAGCTCATAGGCGCGAACATCGAATCGATCAAGAAGGCCGAGGACCGCGATCTCTTCAAGAGGGCGATGATCAAAATCGGCCTGAAGGTCCCCGAGTCCGGGCTCGCGTCGACCATCGAGGAGGCGCGCTCATTTCTCGAAAGGATTGAGCTTCCCATCATCATCCGCCCGGCGTTCACGCTGGGCGGTTCCGGCGGGAACATAGTCTACAACCGGGAGGACTTCGACGAGCTGGTGAAGAAGGGTATCGACGAGTCGCCCATCCGCCAGGTGCTCCTGGAGGAGTCGGTCATCGGCTGGAAGGAGTTCGAGCTCGAGGTGATGCGCGACACGAAGGACAACGTGGTGATCATCTGCTCCATCGAGAACTTCGATCCCATGGGCGTGCACACCGGCGACTCCATCACCGTGGCGCCCCAGCAGACGCTCACCGACCGCGAGTACCAGGACCTCCGGGACATGGCCATCCGCATCATCCGCGAAATAGGAGTGGACACCGGGGGCTCCAACATCCAGTTCGCGGTGAACCCGCGCGACGGCCGCGTCATCGTGATAGAGATGAACCCCCGCGTGTCCCGGAGCTCGGCGCTCGCCTCCAAGGCCACGGGCTTCCCCATCGCCAAAATCGCCGCGAAGCTCGCGGTGGGGCTCACGCTCGACGAGATATCGAACGACATCACCCGCGAAACGCCGGCCTGCTTCGAGCCCACCATCGACTACGTGGTGGTGAAGTTCCCTCGCTGGGCGTTCGAGAAATTCCCCGGTTCCGACACCAGGCTCGGCATCCAGATGAAGTCGGTGGGCGAGGCCATGTCCATCGGCCGCAACTTCAAGG
>JAGODF010000283.1 GCA_017998375.1 Spirochaetota bacterium | reverse complement strand
TTCTAGTTTTTTCAAATCGCTTCGTGGCCGAAAGGAAATACTTGATTCGCTTATGGCTGAAAATTTTCACGTTATGAATGCGAACTGACTTAACCATGCCGAAAACCACTTTCGGTTAGGTATAAATATCACTTGGAGGAACAAGTCCTGACTTCGGGTCATTCGGATTGTCCTGCGCCGCTTCGAAGTAACACGAAACCATCGCCCCGGAAAGGCCCAGCACCAGTATTGAAGCAAACAATATTATTCTTTTCATATTAATATCCTCTCAAAATCTCTTAAACCTGTGCGTCAGCGCGAAACTCATGGTGTACTCGCGCGAATCCTGGTAATCGTACCCGGCGTTCATCGTCACGAAATTATTGTCATCGAAATACAGCCCCGGCCGGTTCATCGCCATAGTCTGCGGCCGCGAGAAAAAGATGATGTCGATCCAGTTGTAGAGGTAGACCGCGCCGAGTATCCCCAGGCCCACGTAGGCGATGGTCCCCGCCTGCTTGTAGGCGTCGTACTTGGAGTCGTACTCGGACTGGGCGAGGCCGGGACCCAGGTCGTCGTAGTTGGCCTTCTTCGCATTGAAGTTCATGAACGACCAGCCGAAGAACACCGCCGCGGCGGCGAAGGTCCCGCCTATGGCGTAGCCCTTCGTGTCGTGCCCCGTGTAGAACTGCCCCCAGCCGGGGACGATGCCGCGCAGGTAGTAGCCGCTCTTCGTCGTCACGGCCAGGTCGTCGATGGTCTCGCCGCCGATGCGGGCCAGGAGTTTCCGCGACAGGGACGTGGTGCCCTGCTCCAGCGTGGCCTCGGTGAAACTCTCGCGCGCGGCGTAGTCGGTGACGCCCTTCTCCACGTCGACGATGCGCACCGTGGTATGGAGCTTCCCTGCCACGGAGTTCACCTCGCCCACGAGGATCTTGTTGGCGGACATCAGCTTTCCCACTTTCACGGCGCAGGCGCTGTCGGTGCAGCCGGTCATCTGGAAGCCCTGCTCGTCGAGGATGGTGCTCATCTGCGCGCGCTCTATCACGACGAACTTGCGCGCGTTCACCAGGTCCGTGCGGACCATGTTCGAGATGGCGGAGGCGGTCTTGGTACTCACGCCGTCGGCCTTGAGGTCGAGGACGGCAACGCGCATCCTCTCCTGAGCGGCGAGCGGTAGGGCGATGAGTATCGCCGCGAACGGCAGGAGGAGCTTCAGGACGATTTTCATTGGGAGTATCCTTCTTGAGTAGTCTCTTCGGACGGAATTGTATCAATCAAATCCGCGTTTCGTGATGTATACTTTGATCATATTATTTTTGCAAGAAGAATTTGCGGGTCGGGTTACCGGAAGGCGCGTCCCGGCATGCCGTGGACGCGCCTTCCGGTAACCCGCGGAATCACCTTGGCACCACCCTTTCCCGCCGAAGGAGGGGAGAGGGTGCGCAAGCGCCAGCGACGCGCGGGTGAGGGTGAAATCAGTAGGTGAAAAAAATTATTGATTTCATACCCAGGCGACGATCATGATCGTCGCCTGGGTCGGTGAAATTATGCAGGAGGCCCCATGACAGGCACATCACGCTTCGACGAAGCCGCGCGCACCTGGGATACCCCGCCCAGGGTCGAGATCGCCCGCGCCGTCTTCCGGGCCATCAATGACCGCGGCATCGTCGCGCACGGCACGCGCGCGCTCGATTTCGGCGCGGGGACGGGGCTCCTCACCCTGGCATTAAGCGATATCGCGGCGGAGGTGACGGCGCTAGATACTTCCGGGGAGATGCTCCGCGTCCTCGGGGAGAAGCTCGCAGCGGGAGGCGTCGCGAACGTGAGAACAGTTCACGCCGATCTCTCCGCCGGAGAGACCATCGACGGGAAGTACGATCTCATCGCGAGCTCCATGTCCCTCCACCACGTGCGCGAGACAGCGGCACTCTTATCGTCCTTCCACGCACTGCTCGCGCCCGGCGGTCGTATTGCGCTTGCAGACCTGGATCGCGAGGACGGTACCTTTCACTCCGACAATACGGGCGTGGAGCACTTCGGCTTCGACAGGGTGGAGATTATACGTCTCGCGGAGGCAGCCGGCTTCTCAGACCTGGCGTGTGATATCATCCACACCGTGAAACGGGAGCGGGACGGTGTGATGCGGGGATACGATATCTTTCTATTAACGGGAACGCGCGCATGATGCATTCTGAAGGCGCGTCCCGGCATGCCGCGGACGCGCTTTCAGAATGCCGTGGACGCGCTTTCGTCTGTTGGAACACCCTCTCCCGCCGAAGGAGGGGAGAGGGTGCGCGAGCGCCGAGCCTTTCGACTACGCTCAGGACGGGCTTCGTCGAGGCGCGACGCGCGGGTGAGGGCAAAACACGCGGTAATTATGGTCGGCGCTTTCGCAGGTACTTCGCGTCCAGCGCGTCTTTTTCACGGCCGGTAGCTTCCTTGTTGATGATGATCTTATCGATAGAAAGGACCGGAACAGTGAGCCCGTCAATTTCCACCCGGAGACAGTCCCGGCGCGCTTCTTCAAATTCAACTCCCGTGATAGCGGTTATGATGTCGATCCGGCACGGGACAACGCCTATCTGAAAGATGGTTCCCTTTACGGTAAAATCCCCGGGAGTCACTGAATGCAGGGGGCTTCCGAAACGCTTTAACGAGGAAAGAACTTTTCCTGCGTTATCCGCATCGGGTTTAACCCAGATGTCGATGTCCCCTGTCGCCCGGGGATACCCATGCGCGGCGAGCGCGTAGGCACCGACGATGATGAAGTCAACGCCCTCCTCGGACAAGATTTGTAACATGTCTCTGTAGTCGTCGTTCAGCATTACTGTTTCCCGTAAATGCCCACGCGTTCCGGGTTATCTCCCATACGAATCCGATTCGCTCACCGGGATTGCCTTCAACATACTCATCATCGGAGACCTCGGAGAGCATGTGCTTCGATACGATGGCGCGGTTTACTTTTTCCATTGTTGCATGCTCGCGGTAATATCATTCACCTGACAGTATATTATCAGGTATAAGAGGACATGTCAATGATTTTATAGCCTCGCGGGCGCCGGAGCCGCGTGGACAAGGGCGCCGGGCTGCAGGAGAACGCTCAACCCAGGTGCTCGCGCATCTTCGCGAGAAGGTCGTCCATGCGGAACGGCTTGGGGAGATAATCGCTGAACCCCTGCGCTATAAAGCGGTCCCTATCGCCCTCCATGGCGTGGGCCGTCATTGCGATGACGGGCGGGATCGCGTCCCCCAGAGCCGACCGTATCCCCGCGAGCGCCGTGATGCCGTCCATGCCGGGGAGCTGTATGTCCATGAGGATGAGATCGAACGGCCCGCCCCCGGTCGCCAGGCGCACTGCCTCGGCGCCGCGCGAGGCGAAGGCCGCGGGGACCGGCGTGTTCTTCAGCATCGACCGCATGAGCTTCACGATGATTTCGTTGTCCTCCACCACGAGGATGCTTCCGGCGAGGACCTGCATCGCGCCCGGCATGGAGGGGGATTCCCGCGCGATGCGCGCCGCGGGAACGCGGCCCGTTGCCAGCGGCAGGGCAAGGGTGAACCTGCTGCCCCGGCCGGGCTCGCTTTCGGCGGTCAGCGTGCCGCCGTGAAGCTCCGCGAGCCTGCGCGCTATTGAGAGCCCCAGGCCCGTGCCGCGTGGCTTTCCGTTCTCCTTCGTGGTGACCTGTTCGAACGGCTCGAATATCCGCTCCAGGTTGTCCTTCGAGATGCCGATCCCCCGGTCCCAGACCGTGATTTTCATCCAGTCCCCGGAAGCGGCCGCGTCCAGCCCGGCCTCGCCGCCGGCGGGCGTGAACTTGATGGCGTTGGACATCAGGTTGATGACGATCTGGCGGAGCTTCGTTTCATCGCCCAGGACCGTGCCGGCATCTTCGCCAATCGCCGCGGTGAGTTTCAGGCCCTTCTGGTCCGCCAGCGATTTCATCGACGCGGGTATGTCGCGGAGGAGCTGCGCGATATCGACCGGTTTCATGTCCGTTGTCGACTTTCCCGCCTCGATTTTCGACAGGTCCAGGACGTCGTTCACCATGGACAGGAGATGCTCCCCGGCGTCGTGTATGTGGCGCACCGATTCGCGGTCCTTTTCCGGGATGCCCGCGTTTCCCAGCAGCAGGAGATCGCTGAAACCCAGGACCGCGTTCAGGGGGGTGCGGAGCTCGTGGCTCATGTGCGCCAGGAACGCGCTCTTCGCGCGGCTGGCTTCCTCGGCCCTGTCGCGCTCGATCTCCAGGTCGCGCGTCCGCTCGATGACCTTGTTTTCTAGTCCCTGCTTCAGTGCCACGAGCTCCCTGTTCAGCGTTGTGAGGTTTTCGTTTTTCCCCGCGAGCACCGCGGAGAGCCTTTCGGCCTTGTCGAAGGCGTGCGCGTAGCGTCGCGCCAGCAGGTATGCCTGCGAGAAGATGAAAATGAAGAGACCCGCCGGCACCAGGTACACGGTATGGATGATGCCGTTGGCGAACAGTATGTCGTTCACCGCGGTCGCGCCGAAGAGGAACCCCGGCAGGAGCACCCGGAGCGCGTCGCTGTTGCCCCAGCGGTACGATTTCACCGCGGTGAACACCCCGTAGGCGATAAAGCCGAGGATGACGATTTCGTAGGGGATGATGGTCTCGGTGTAGAGGCGGGAGGGCAGCGCGATCACCGCGGTGCAGAAGATACCGCAGAGGATGTTGAACGCCGTGAGCGCTCCCGTGTGGATCTCGGATGGAAAAATGCTCTTCAGGTAGCGGGCGAATAGCGGGACCGCCAGGCCGATGGTGAGGTATTCCGCGCGCAGGTATGCTTCCCACGGGAGAGCCGGAAACACGAGCAGCGCGAGCTTGTTGCCGATGACAAGCTGGCGGAGCGCGATGTCCAGGCAGGCGAGCCCGAAGAAGAGAGAGGCCGGGTCCCGCCGGAAGACCGCGGCGATCACGATATGATAGAGCGCCATTACAAGCAGTATCCCGGCGAAGAACGCCTCGGCGAGCATGGCGAGGTTCCTGCCGCCGAGCACCTGTTCCGCGTCGCCCAGCCTGATGGAATACCAGATGCCTCCCATGCGGTAGTGATAGTTCGAAACCTGCATGACGATGTCGGCCTCGCCGGCAGCGGGCCTGAAGAGATAGACGTGCGGCACGGTGGAGGGACGGCTTTCATCCGGGGATGTCCCTACGTTCCCTTTACCGCCCAGGTGCTGTCCGTTCACGTACAGGCGGTACGCGGTACCCACCTCGCCGACCTCCAGCGCCATCAGCCTGTCTCTCCTGGCGGGAAGGAGGACCTTAAGCCGGTACGTGGTGTATCCGTCCGGGCCGGGGCGCCCGCCTTCCGCATGATTCGCGTTCCAGCTGCCAGGTACTCCGATGACGGTAACCGGCGCTTCGACATG
>JAGODF010000282.1 GCA_017998375.1 Spirochaetota bacterium | reverse complement strand
CTCCAGGGCAGTGCGGGCTTCGTCGCGCTCCGCCCTGTCCCTCCGCACCAGGGATATCCGCACAAGGATGGGAGCACCTGTTGTGTCACTGCCGGACGATTCCGCGCAGCGGCACAGCGCCTCGACGCAGGAGGGGCCGCCGGCAGCGCCCAGCTCACGGATGGCGCCCAGGCGAACCTGCCGGTCTACATCAACGAGGCACCCGGTGAAAAAATCGTCCGGCATTTCCCCCGATCTTTTCACTCCCGCGACAATCGCGCTAAACAGGGCGCGCCTGATTTCCCGGTCCCCGCTTTTTTCGAAAAGCTCCATGAAAAATTTTGGGGGATGATAATCACTCTGGTGGCGGATGAGTTCTTCTAAGCGTACCCGTACTTCCGGATTGTGGTACTTCATGGCGAGCTTCTTCACGAAATTGCCCGGCAGCTGAGCGTCGCTCTCCGCGAGCTTCCCGATGACCAGGGCCGCCAGTCCGGATTTACGCACGGGCAGGCCTTCGAGCATTTGCATGAGCGCCGCGCGGCCCCGTTCGCCCAGCTTCGCCGCCGCCTCGATTCGCACTTCAGGGTTCTCGTCTTTCAGCAGTGATTCCAGCAGCGAGGCTGTTTCATCATCCACGGAATAGAAGGAGAGGAGCGCCTTCAGCATGCGGAGCCTCGCTTCGGGCTTGTCCTCTGCGTGGAGATTGCGGATTATCTTCTTCCTGTTGGCGACGTCATCACCCGTGCCCGCCGCGAGCTCGTCCATGATCATGGCGACGCCCGCTATCCGCTCGGCGAGTTTTGCCGATTTGACGATTGCGCCGCCCTGGAACAGGATCGTGGCGAACCCCGGCTCCACATCCAATCCGGCTGCCTCGTCGAGAGTTTCGAGGAGCCGCTTCCGGGTTTCGGAACCGAGGAACACCGCGCTTTCAAGCTCGTTGGCCCCGGCCAGGGAAAAACTTTCGTCGAAGCCGGGGTCGCCGGTGAGCGCATCGGCGGTATCCGGTACGTTCTGCGCGAGGCTTTTTGAAACCACGCGCAGGGGCCGGTCCGCCTCGCCCTTCCGCTCTATAACGACCCACAGCGATGGCGCACCCTCGTGACTCACCTTTTTCATTTTCAGGGTAAAGCGTTCCATCACGTCGCCGAGCTTCGCGGTTATGGAGCGCTTGAGGAACATCAGCGAGAACATGGAGAGGGGATCGTCGTCCCCGAACATCATATCAAACGGTAACATCGTCCTCCGCGGCACATTATTCGCAGTGCGGGTGCGAGCCCAGGTGGAAGTCCGCCTGGAGGTAGGCCGCCCAGGCGGCTTCCCCGTCCTCGAAATGGTTGCGGCGCTCCCCCGTGAGCCTGAAGTAGAGCGCCTCGGATGGCCGGTAAGTGACCCACGCCGACTGGCCGTCGCTCCGCCGGCTGGCGGCGTCGCCGGCCAGCCGCGTCTCGAGCTCGGCATAGTAATCGTAGCGGAAACCAATAATCCAACCCGCGGGGAAATGCAGCTGCGCGTAGGAGTAGAACCCGTGCTTCCTGTTGTTCGCGGCGTCCGGCCTTTCCTCGTAGCGGAACCAGTATTCCCCGGCCAGAGTGAAACGCCTCGACTCACCGTTTCCCCAATGCAATACCAGGTCGGCGCCGGCGGTATGGTCGACGTCCCGGCCGTCCTCGTCGAGCATGTAGCGGAGGTAGCTCCCGCCGAGCGACGCGGTGAGCGGGCCGCCCACGGTGAACCGGTTGATGAGCCTGCCGGTGTAGAGCGGCCCCGGTTTCACGGGCCCTTCCGTCTCCTCGTGGCCCCAGGTCCTCCCGTTGAAAAAACCGGCCTTCAGCACCTGGTAAAACGGAAGCGGCGTGCGTAACGAAAGCTCCCCGCCCTGGTCGAAGATGCCCTCGTCGTCGAAGAGCACGCGGTGCACCAGCGGCGCGGTGGTGAAGTCCCACCCGTGGCGGTGGATAACGTTCAGCGCGCCGGCGTCGATGAGGAACCGTCCCAGCTTCGCCGAGAGGTTCGCGGGGAAGGTTATGTCCAGGTACGCCTCGTGGAGCTCCACGATATACTCGTTCTCCTCCTCGTGCACCGCGAGGTTGATAGCGCCCCGCACGGTCGAGGTGACCGGCGCCGCGTACCCTATCTCCACCGCTCTGATATGGAAGCCGTTCTCCGTTATGGCGCTCTCGGAGTTCCTTCCGTGGTTGATGTCGTTCTCTAAGAGCATGTCGACGGCGGCGAACAGGCCGGAGAGCGCGTGGCGGTGTCCCTCGTCCGGCACGGCATGCTTTTCCGCGTGATGCTCCGTCTCCGTCCCGGGAACCGTATCAGCCCGTCCGGGTACCACCGCCGCCGCGCACAGCGCAGCTGCCATCACGACACTTATCAGCGCTCTCATTATTCATGCCTCCGTGCACAGTCTGATATCATACGCCCTTCCTTCCATGAAAAGCGCCCGCCTGTCAAGCATTTAGGGACGATGCCAAATCGCGCTTGACAGGACCCGGAGCCGGCACTAAGTGAAAGCCTGCCGGGAGGATTCAACACCGTGGACCGGCGGGTAAAAACGGTTCGTTAATTGAAGAATTTTAAAGGATTAATGTATGATATTTCAACGACATCCCGCAACACTGGTCCTTCTCTGCGCGGCGATCCTTCTCTCCTGCGCGCGCGACGGCTCCCGCGGACCCGCACTCGTGGCAACCTCGATCTACCCGGTGGCCGATATCGCCCGCAACGTAGCCGGTGACGCCGCGGGAGTGATGCACGCAGTGCCCGCCAGCGCCAATCCCCACTCCTTCGAGCCCGATCCTTCGACGGTGAAGCAGCTCCACGGCGCGGCGCTCTACATCGGCGTCCATCCCGAGCTGGACGGCTGGGTGGCGAAGCTCCTGTCCCCGGAAGCGAAGCGGCTCTTCATCGCCGACTCGATGGGCGGCGAGAACCCGCACTACTGGCTCTCGGCGAGGAAGGCGAAACAGATTGCCGGGCTGGTGCGCGACCTTTTATCATCCTCCTTCCCCGAAAAGAAAGAGACGTTCGCGGAAAACTGCGCCACCTATCAGAAAAAGCTCGACGCCCTGGACGGACGCATCGCCGCGCTCTTTACCCCGCTGCGCAATAAAAAATTCATACAGTGGCACCCGGCCTGGGACTTCTTCGCCGCGGACTACGGGCTCACCATCGCGGGCACCATCGAGTCCGGCCACGGCGACTCGCCGTCGCTGAAAGGCTTCCGGGCCCTCGCCGACACGGCGCGCCGGGAGAAGATCGCCGTCGTGGTGGTGGACCAGTACGTGCAGGGCGGCACCGCCGCGGCGCTGGTGCGCGAGATCGGCGGGCGCGAGGTGCGGCTGGACAGCATCGGCGGGCCCTCGGAGCCGGGCAAATCAGATTACATCGGCATGATGGAACAGAACGCGCGCATCCTGGCCGGCGCGCTCGCGGGGGCGCGGTGACGGCGGCAAAGGCCATAGACATCAGGAACGCCTGGGTCCGTTACGACGGCGACATCATCCTGGAGGACATCACCCTCGGCATCGCGGAGCGGGAGATAGTCTCCATCGTGGGGCCCAACGGGAGCGGAAAAAGCACGCTCCTGCGCGCGATCATGGGCCTCAAGGAGTGCTTCCGCGGCGGCGTGGAGGTTTTCGGCAGGAGCCCGGCGCGGGCGCGGCAGGAGGGCATGTTCGGCTACCTGCCGCAGGCGTCGATCTACGACGCGCGCTTCCCGGTGAGCGTCTTCGACGTGGTGGCGATGTCGCGCTATGCGAGGAAGGGGCTGATGGAGAAACTCGCGCGCCAGGACCGCTCCCTCATCGAGGAATCGCTCGACCGCGTGGGCATGCGCGACATCAGCCGCGTCCATTTCGGGAGCCTCTCCGGCGGGCAGAAGCAGCGCGTCCTCATCGCGCGGGCGCTCGCGCTGAAGCCGCGCGTCCTCATGCTGGACGAGCCCGCCACGGGGCTGGACGCCGTGGCGCAGGACGGCTTCTACGACATGCTGAAGGAACTGCGCGACCGCGACGGCCTCACCATCCTCATGGTCTCCCACGACATCGGCACGGTCTCCACCATCGTGGACCGGCTGGCCTGCGTGAAGCGCAAGCTCCACTTCCACGGGAAACCCGGCGAGCGCATCCCCGACGCGACGCTGGCGAAGGTCTTCGGGCGCAACATCCACGTCGTCAAGCACGACCGCAACTGTCCCACCTGCAGGGGTGAATGATGGCAGACCTTCTCTCCATGGACTTCTTCCGCAACGCGTTCCTGATGAGCCTGATGCTGGGGCTCCTCTTCGGGGTGCTTTCCTTCTTCGTGGTCACCAGGAAGATGTCGTTCCTGGGAGCGGGCGTCGCGCACACCGCCTTCGGCGGCGTGGCGCTGGGCGTCTTCCTGGGCATCGACCCGTTCCTCACGGCGCTCGCGTTCTGCGTGGCGACGGCGCTTCTCATCGGGAGGCTCGCGCGCAGGGGGGGCATCTCGCTGGACGCGGGCATCGGAATTTTCTTCGCTTTTTCCATGGCGCTCGGGGCGCTTCTCATCAGGCTGAAAAAAGCGTACACCTTCGACCTGCAGGGGTATCTCTTCGGGAACATCCTGGGCGTCACGGCGGCGGACCTTATCATCACCCTCGCGGCGCTCCTGGTCTTCATCCCGTTCATCGCGCTGTTCATCCACCGCATCCTCTTCATGACTTTCGACGAGGAGGTGGCCTCGGTGAGCGGCGTCAGGACCGGGTCGCTCGACACCGCGCTCCTCGTTTTCCTGGCGGCGATCATCGTCATCAGCATCAAGATCGTGGGAATCATCCTGGTGTCGGCGCTTGTGGTGCTGCCGGCGAGCTTCGGACTGGCAGTCACGAAACATTTCCGGCGCGTCATCCTGTGGGGGGTGATATACACGCTGGCCGTCATGTGCGGTGGGCTGGTGATATCGTACTACATCGACACGCCGCCCGGGGCAACCATGGTGACGCTCGGCACCGCGGTATACCTCGCGGCGCTGGGGATGGGGAAACTCAAGGTGCGGTGAGAGACGGGACTCACGCTGACGCTTACATAAATATCAAGGAATAAGCTCCCATCCCGGAGCGCGGTCCCTGCCGGATATTAGCGCTTTTATGAGAAGCTAACTTCGTGAAAACCGCTCCCCACTTGGCAAAAAAGCCCCTTGACAAGGGCCCTTAAATTTTATTCGTTCCGGAGCACGCAACGATCACCAGGGAAATACCAGTAATGCGGTTATCAATGACACAATGAGGCGTTTCATACACATGGTTTGTCCGCATTCCACGATATAAGGCATGGTCATTATATCAGAAGTTATAAACGATTCCCGGTTCACATTAATTTGCAATCACCTTTCGTTATGGTTCCTTCGGGGAGGGAGTATTTTCCC
>JAGODF010000281.1 GCA_017998375.1 Spirochaetota bacterium | reverse complement strand
GCCGGTGTAGGCGATGCCGTCGTTGATCACCGCGACCCCGATCCCGGTGCCGAGGGTGATCAGCAGTAGCCGCCGGGCACCTCGTCCGGCGCCGAAGGTCCACTCCCCGAGCGCAGCGGTGAGCGCCATGGAGAAAGGCCGGTTCACCGCGCCGCCCCAGAGCGTGTGCAGCACCACCTGCGCCGCGTCGTCCCTGCCCTCGTCGCGAATCTCCTCGATGACGACGTGATGGCGGTGCGGGAGCGCACAGCCGGTGGCGGCTTTCTGCCGCGCCAGGAAATCGCGGAGCGCCTCCGCGGCGCCGTCGCCCAGGCGACACCCGTCCCGAAGTTCTTCCATAAAAGAGTCACCGTCCAGCGTCGCATCGGCGCGCTCGAGGAACTCCAGCAGGCGCGACGAGAGGTGGAAGTCGCGGCTCCGCTCCTCCGCCTTCCAGAACGGGATGATGCCCGGCTTCTCCCTGTCGGGAACCACGTCCACGGCGTTATGCGACACGTCGACGATCTTCCACACCTGGTTTCCCAGCGCGAAGGTTTCTCCCACGGAGCGCTCGAAGACGAACTCCTCATCGAGCTCGCCGATCTTCGCGCGCGACTCCCCGGCGCGCAGGTCGTAATAGCCGCGGTCCGGTATCGTCCCGCCCGACATGTAGAGCGTCCCCCGCGCGCCCTCCATCGCCCGCACCGTCCCTTCCATGCGGTCGTAGGAGACGCGCGCCGAAAGCCCGCGGACGTTCGCGCCGGCGTAGCGGCCCGCGAGCATCTCCAGAACCAGGTCGAACTGCCGCCTCGGCAGGTCGCGGTATGAATGGCTCGCCCTCACGCGGTCGTACAGATCGTCGACCCGCCACTCCTCCACCGCCGTCATGGCGAGCAAGACCTGCGCGAGAACGTCCAGGGGGGAATGTATGATATGCACCTCTTCCAGGTCGCGCTCCTGCAGGCAGCGGGAGAGCACCGCCGCGCAGAGCAGGTCCATCCCGTGCGTCGGATAGATGACGCCCCGGCTCACACCGCCCACGCCGTGGCCCGCGCGCCCCACCCTCTGTATGGCCGACGACACCAGGAAGGGCGACTGCACCAGCACCACGCGGTCCAGCTCCCCGATGTCGATGCCGAGCTCGAGCGTGTTCGTTGCCACGATGGCGCGCAGCTCCCCCGCCTTCAGCATCTCCTCCACGCGGAGGCGCACCTCCCGCGAGAGCGAACCGTGGTGCGAGTAGGCAAGCCCGCCGTTCCCGTCCTCGTTGACGAGCCGCGTCACCTTCTCCGCCAGGCGGCGGCTGTTGCAGAAAAGGAGCGTGGAGCGGTGGGAGAGTATCTCCTCCCGGAAGCGCCTCACCAGCGCGGGCCAGATGGAGCCGCTCTCCTCCGCTGTGCGCTCTTCCTCACCGGGGAACTCGACGCTCACCTCGAAGCGCTTCTCCGAAGGCGCCTCGATGATGCGCACCCTGCGCGGGCGGTACTCCGCCCCCTCCGCTGCGGCGACCAGCTCGTATCCCCCCGCGAAGGCCGCGACTTCTTCCAGCGGACGCACAGTGGCCGAGAGCGCGACCCGCCGGAACTCGCCGCAGAGAGGGACCATCCGCTCCACCGCGGTGATGCAATGCGTGCCGCGCTTGCTTCCCGCCAGCGCGTGTATCTCGTCGAGAATCACCGTCTTCACGGTGGAGAGGACGCGCCTGCCGCCGTCGTTGAGGAGGAGGATGTTCAGGCTCTCGGGGGTGGTGATTAGGATCTCCGGCGGACGGCGGAGCATGGCGCGCCGCTCGGACTGCGGCGTGTCGCCGCTGCGGGTGAGGACCTGCACTTCCGGAAACACCCCGCCTGCCATGGAGAAGTACTCCGCGATGCCCGCGAGGGGCGCGAGGAGGTTCTTCCGCACGTCGTTGTTGAGCGCGCGCAGCGGCGAGACGTAGAGCACGCTCGTCCTCCCGCGCTCCCACGCGCCGGTGGCGAGCCGGTCGATCGCCCAGAGAAAGGCCGCAAGGGTCTTGCCGCTTCCCGTGGGCGCGGTGGCCAGCACGTGCTCCCCTGCGGCGATGGCGGGCCACGCGAGGCGCTGGACCTCGGTGGGGACGCCCACCTTCTCCGAGAACCATTTCCGTATCAGCGGGTGGAAGATGTCGAGGGGGGATTCGTTCATGGAATGTACATGCTGCATGTTGTCAAAATCAACTTATATAAAAAACAAGAATTAACCACAGAGGCGCAGAGGCACAGAGAAGGATATATAATTGATATTGAATGTTCTCTGTTCAGCGTGCCTTTCAAAACATGGCTAGATGCTACTTCTTTTCCCCTCCGTGCCTCTGCGCCTCTGTGGTTTCTTTCTGATGAATACCACTGGATATCTTGTTGCATCTATTCGCGCCCTATGCCCGGGTCCACCTCGAAGACCTGCACCGGGCGGGAGAAGCCCTTCACCTCCACGGCGCCCATCGGCGTTACGCGAAACTCGTCGTTCAGGAGCGCGCGCGTCTCGGCGCTCACCAGGATCATTCCCGGCCGGCAGGCGCCCTCCAGGCGCGACGCCAGGTTCACCGTGCTCCCTATCGCCGTGTAATCGACGCGCGACTGGCTCCCGAAGCTCCCCACGATCGCGTCGCCGGTGTGGACGCCCATCCGGCACGAGAGCTCGCGGTAGACGAGCCCGCCCTCCACCCAGCGGCGGTTGAGCTCCACCAGCCGGCGCTGCATCGCCATGGCCATGCGCACGCACTGGCGCGCCTGCTCCATCGAGTCGGCGCCCACGGGCGCACCGAAGAAGACCATCACCGCGTCGCCGATGAACTTGTCCACGGTGCCGCCGAAACGGAAGGCGACCTCCGCCATCTCGGAGAGGTACTCGTTCAGCACCACCGCCAGGTCCTCCGGGTGCATCCGGTCCGACATGCCGGTGAAGTCCTTGAGGTCGGAGAAGAAGACCGTCACCCGGGTGCGCACCCTGCTCTCGATCTTCTCCATGTCGCCCGAGAGCACCCGCTCCACCACCTGCGGCGCCAGGAAACGGTCCAGGTGGTGGCGCTTCTGGAGCTCGCGCGCGGTCCGCGTGTTGACCAGCGCCATGGAGACGATGTTGCCCAGCATGCGGAAGCCGTTGATCGCGATGCGCGTGAAGATGCGGCCGTCGGACCTGCGCCCCAGGCCTATCGCGCCGATGAGCGCGCCGTCGTGCACCAGCGGCACGATAAGCTCCCCGGAGAGGACCGCCGCGTCGCCGAGGCCGTACTGCCGCCGGATGATCTCCGTCTCCAGCACCGGCTCCGTGAGCGCGAGCCGCGGCAGGACATCTCCTCCCTGCATCGCTCCGGGATCGAGCATGGCGGCCGACGAGCAGAGGAACTCGGTGACGCAGATGCGCTTGGTCCTGTCGACCAGGAGCTCCTCGTCCAGGCGGCGCATCATCTCCGCGCTGAACTTCTGGAGCGTGCGCTGGTAGTCCGGCTCCCGTCGGCGTGCGGCGTTCTCCAGGAGCCGCGGGAGGAGCCTGCCGAGGGCGGCGTAGACCAGCACCGCGAGGAGCGCCGCGGCCGGCGCCGCGGAGAGGGCGTCCGTTCCCAACCGCCGCGCGACCTCCATGACGAGAAAGTACACCGTCACCATGAGGAAGCCCACGAGCGCGAAACCCGCGGCGCGCCCCAGGAAGGCGCGAAACTCGAGCAGGCGGTAGCGGAGCATCGCGTAGCCGAAGGTCACCAAGAAAAGCGGGATCGCGACGGCGCTCACCAGCCCCCCGAAGAGGTCGATGCCGAAATGCGGCAGGTAGTCGAAGAGCGTGAGCGAGAGGAGCGTGAACGCGAGGAAGATGAAGCCGATACGGTTTCTGTCGAGCGGGTGCGCCCTGCGGTACTGCACCATCATGATGGCCAGGCCGTAGGACGATATCCCCACCACGGAAAGCGGGTTGGCGATGAACTCGATCTTCCCGCCGACGAAGTGCCCCCAGGAATAGCGCATGATGCCGCCGTCGAAATACCAGTCGGTGAAGAGCACCGTCGCCATGTTGAAGGCCGCCGCCGCGACCACCACCGCCCAGAGCCACTTGTAGAGCCTGATCCCGCACATGACGGCGGCCGATATCACCCCCGTGACCGCCGTGAGGAGCGCCGTGGTCATGACGATCCTCGCCGCGAGGAAGGTCCACCGCTCGCTCGTGGTCTCCACGTAGTGCCCGGCGGTGAGGACCGCGCAGCTGAGGCAGAGCAGGAAGAAGGGGAGCTTGACGCGCCGCTCCTGGCCGAAGACGACGACGGCGATCCCCATCACGAGACTCATCACCGACGCGACGATTGGGAGCATGGCGGACCTCCAGGGGGATTACATGGGCTTAACGCGGATTGGGTGTAGCACACCCTTGGGGAAATTCAAGACTATTTTGCGCGGGACGCATGCCGCTCAATCGGCAGTTCAAAAGCCGGTGGTGCGAGGCCGCTGCGGGCATGAGCCATCCTGCCCCATTGACGGCATGGAGCACATTGTCACAAGAATGAGGCTTTTCCGCGTACCCGAGGGGGATTATCCTGTTCCGGACACTGCTTTTACATGGAAACAAGGAAGATTGTGACTGGGCATACGAAAGAACGGAGTGGAAACGGAGGGGCCGTTTTTCTGCACAGAAGAGCTGGTGACGGAAAAGGCATTTCGTGACCCTGCAAGGCTTTCATCGCGGGAGATATTCTTCCTCATAAACCGGGATATGAAGAGGTTGTAGCCGCTCATGGACAGCTTCCGAGACCGTCGAACCCAGAGGTCTTTTTCCTCGACGGAAAGCCCCTGCCATGACCGCACGGCGTCCCCGAAGGTTCTGCGGACCGCCCTTTGCGCTTCAGTGTCCGGGTTTGCCGGCCGCACATGCCTGCGGGCGCACTGCCTGTCATATCTGTTATACAGCACAATGCCGCCGATGGCCCCTCTTATCGCGACGAGCATTGGATTCAGTTGTATGATGGCCATGGTGTTCCTCCGCGATGGCTGTATGTTTTATGATAGATAAAAAACACCGTAATACTCCGATAACTCGCCTTCAGTCGTGCCCGTATACGCACTCACTTTATAGTAGTAATAGGTGTTTTGGTCGAATATGATGCTATTATCATTAAACTGATAGGCAGACGCCCCACTAGCTGTGCCGACCGTAAAATAGGGCCCCTCGGGAAAATCCGAGCGGTAAATTTTGTAACCGGTTATACCGTAAGTGCCCGACTGAACTTGATACCATTGTATTTGCAAATAATTGGATACTTGACGTGAATTAATACTATCGATTTTCATTATCGGAAGCATGTCAATCTGAACATCAACTTCATCACCGGGATTCAGATTCAGTTCAGCATACCCACCCCAGTTCTTGCCGAATGAACTGACTGTCGTGTATCCGTAAACCGCTATTTTCCTCGCGGAT
>JAGODF010000014.1 GCA_017998375.1 Spirochaetota bacterium | reverse complement strand
GAGCCGTTCTTCACCACGAAGGCGGCCGGCGTGGGCACGTGGCTGGGGCTCTCGGTGGCGTACTTCATCATCACCAAGAACCACGTGGGGACAATGATGGTGGAGTCCTCCCCCTGCGCCGGGGCGAAGTTCAGCGTCAACCTGCCGGCGGGAGGGTGATATCCGAACGTCTCACGATGCCTGTCGTCCTAGATTTTATGTTCGTGTCTGACTCGGTGTTCTTCCTGATAAACGTGGCGTCCGATTAAAGCGGGTAATATGAGCGCTTCATAAACTCGATAAACATGCTGAACCACATCATCCCGGCGCTGAATTCGACGTTGGACACGGCGGACCTATCGCTCTGCTGTCGCTCATGGTGAGTTACCTGGAGCAGCGGTGTTATACTGAATGAGCCGATGGAGCGACAGTGGGATTTGTCGGGCCAAGCCTCAAGTCCGAAAATCCCTTAAATTTGAATGGTGTATAATAATCTATTGAGCTACCCGTGTAGTAATTACATTAAAAGGATTTGTCCCTGCGGCAATGGGCGAGCCTGATATTGCTGTCAATGCGCCTGTGTCTGAATTGATGGTATAGGCTGAGACATTGGCTGAATTGTAATTCGCCGCATATGCGAATTTCCCAGTAGGGTCAACTGTTACAAATTGAGGATTTGTCCCTGCGGCAAAAGGCGAGCCTGATATTGCAGCCAATACGCCTGTTTCTAAATTGATGGTATAGGCAGAAACATTAGATGAAGTATAATTCGCCACATATGTGAATTTCCCTGTGGGGTCAACCGTGACAGAAACGGGATCTGTCCCTGCGGTAAAAGGCGAGCCTGATATTGTTGCTGATAATGCCCCAGTATCTGGATTGATTGCATAGGCATAGACTTTGCCACCATTTTCACTTGCCACATAGGCGAATTTACCTGTGGGATTAACTGTTACAGAACAAGGTTGCGTCCCAGTGATAAAAGGCGAGCCTGATATTGCAGCCAATACGCCTGTTTCTAAATTGATGGTATAGGCAGACACATTGCCAGAAGTAAAATTCGGCACATATAAGAATTTCCCTGTGGGGTCAACTGCTTGAAGCATAGGAGTTGTTTGTGTGGCAAAAGGCGAGCCTGCTATTACCGACAGTGCGCCTGTGACAGCATTAATTGTATAGGCAGAGACATTGTTGGAATCGGAATTTGTCACATATAAGAATTTCCCTGTGGGGTGAACTGTTACACCAAAAGGACCTGTCCCTGCGGCAAAAGGCGAGCCTGCTATTGCTGTCAATGCGCCTGTAGCTGCATTGATTGTATAGGCAGAAACATCGTTGGAACCGATATTTGCCACATATAAGAATTTACCTGTGGGGTCAACTGTTACACCTCGAGGTTGATTCCCTGCGGAAAAAGGAGAGCCGGCTACTACTGCCAATACGCCCGTGTCAGGATTAATGGCATAGGCAGTGACATTAGCAGAACCATAATTTGTCACATATGCGTAGTATTTCATACTGACTTCATTCGGATTATCACGTGGTGCATCATAGATACAGGACATCAAGGTTATCGCAGATGCGAACACAATGAATGATATCAGGTGAAATACTCTTTTTATCATGTTTGTCATATTATTTCTCCAATTATTCAGATTTTCATTAAAACCTCATCCCCACACTCAACTCATAGAACTCCTCCAGCCTATGCGAACCGGCAATGCTCCTGTTCGCCGCGTCGAAGCCGAGGAAGACTCCGTTCCTCTCCTGCGCCTGCGTGGAAGCGGTGAAGTGAGGCTTTGTGAAGAAGAGGATGTCCACCCAGTTCGCCGCGTAGGCGATCCCGCAGAGCGCCATGGCCGCGTACGCCAGGGTGCCCGCCTTCTTGTAGTCGTTGTAGGCGCTGTCGAATTCGCTCGTCGACGTCCCGGCGGGAAGGTCGTCGTACGCCTGTTTCTTGTCGGTGTAGTTCAGGTGCATCACCGTCCAGAGCACGCCCGTGGCGACGAATGCGCCGGCGTAGAGGTAGCCCTTCGTGTCGGTGTCGGCATAGACCTGCCCCCAGCCGGGGACAATGCCGCGCAGGTAGTAGCCGCGCATGGTCTTGGGCGCAGGAGGCGCGGGCGGTTCGTAGCGCGGCTCCTCCCGCTGCGCCACCTTTCTTTCCGGCTCACGATGGACGGGGCCGGCAGTCTTCTCTATCTGCCCAGCGAGCTTGCTGGTGATCTGCTCCACGGCAACGTCCAGGTTCTCCACGCTGAGCGCCTTCTCGCGCGCGGCGTACTCGGAGATGCCCTTCTCCACGTCCACGATGCGCACCGTCATGATGATCGACTTGCCCATGGGGCTCACTTCGCCCACCAGTATCTTCCGGGCGGACATCAGCTTGCCTATCTGCACGGCGCACGACGCGTCGGTGCATCCGGTCTGCTGGAAACCCTGTTCCACCATGATGGCGTTCATCTGGTTCCGCTCTATCACGGTGAACTTGCCGATGTTGACGAACTCGGTGCGCAGCATGTTGGAGACGGTCCTGGCGGTCTGGTTGGAGATTCCCTCCGCCTTCAGGTCCATCACGGCGACACGGAGCTTTTCCTGCGCGAAGAGTGAGGAGGAGGATAAAATTAAAGCGAAAGTGAGGAGGAGGATAAAATTAAAGCGAAAGTGAGGAGGAGGATAAAATTAAAGCGAAAGTGAGGAGGAGAAGTTTCATGGCAGTCTCTCGAAAAGAGGGATTGATAAATCTGGCGGATTATAAACACGGACGGGCGGTTTCGTCAAACACTAATGAGGTCAAAATAAAATATTTTAAATCACAAAAATTGTTATTACATAATACAGTATAACTTCTATTGTAATGCTTAATTTTTATATATAAGGCCTTCACATGTCGGTGAAAGATTAACATACCGGAAGTTTATGTATAGTATGCTATGAGATTTGATTCGTGGAGTACAGTGTCGGGTGCTTAACGGTATTCACTGGCAGTAATTTGTCTTGACCGAAAGTAATATTATTACTATACTTACTCTTACCAGGAGGTCAGCATTATGAAGGTCACTATAAAGGGACAGGTCACCATTCCGCAGCATATTCGGGAAAAACTGGGGATTACATCCAATTCAGAAGTGGATTTCATCGAAGAAAAGGACAGGGTGATGCTTGTGAAGGTCGTTGAGTCCAGAAAGAAAAGGCCCTTCAATAGGTTCCGTGGGATAGCTGTTGTCAGGATGACGACCGATGAAATAATGTCTTTGACGAGGAAATGACATGCCGAAACCGGTACTGGTCGATTCCAATGTGATACTGGATGTTTTCCTCGATGATCCGCGCTGGGCGGGCTGGTCCGAGGATGTTTTAAACAGGTACGGGCCTACGCACAAATTGTGCATCAACCCGGTCATCTATTCGGAAGTGTCCATCGGTTTTGAAAAAATCGAAGATATGGAAAAAGCCATCGCGGGATGCGGATTTTCCATCATGGAGATTCCCCGGGAAGCGCTTTTCCTTGCCGGGAAAGTGTTTGTCAGGTACAGGAAGATGAAGGGAACCAAATCATCAACCCTGCCCGATTTTTTCATCGGCGCACACGCGGCGGTTTCCGCAATGGATCTAGTAACTCGCGACGTTTCCCGGTATCAAACATATTTCCCCACCGTGAAGCTCATTTCTCCTGGAAAATGAGAACGCCTGCGGGTGACGTTGTCTTGTCCCCGCGTTCCCCGCGTCTCCGCGTGAGACTAATCCTTTTTTCTCTGTGCCTCCGTGCCTCTGTGGTTGCATTTTGCTTAGTGTGAGCAGCAGTATTCTTTTCGGGATCAGCGTGCCGGAGAATCCCCCCGCTCCTGCCTCGACACCAGCCTAAACTTGTCGGCGAGGTAGCCGCCGGTCCCCTGCGTCTTCGCCTTCGCGTCGATCCAGATGACATCGATGTACGTCACATTGTGCTGGGTGAAGAGCCCCTTTACGCGAGCGCGGGCCCCGGCGAGCGCCGCCATCCCCTGGTTTTTTTCAAGGATGATGATGTCGCCGCGCCTCGGCGGGTTGCCGCAGATGTACATGGGCGCCGGGATATCGCTCTCGGCGATGGACGGGCGCGGGAGGTCCTTGCCTTCAACCTGTGTGCGCAGCGCGTCGACGATCCGCGCGGCCGCGGCGTCGATATCGCCCAGGCTCGATGCCGTCGCGCGCGCCGTGTACTCCGCGAGGTCGCGCTCCGTGTCGATGACGCTCACCGTGATGACGAACGAGTTGCCGAGCGCGCCCATCTCCCCGGCGGCGATCTTCCGCGCGGAGAGGAGCAATCCCGCGCGCAGGGCGCACTGCCGGTCGGCGCAATCCTGCGCGAAGCCCTTCTCCTTCAGGAGCGCGTTCGCCCGGGCGGGGTCGATGACGGCGAACTTTTCGAGCCGGCGCATCTCCCTGCGGAGCGCGTTGGATGCAGCCGCCGCCGTCTGAGTGGAAACTCCCGCTGCGCGAAGGTCGAACACGGCGAGTGTGTCGCGCTCCTCGGGAAGCAGGGGTGCGGCTATGCCGCAGAGGAGGATCAGGATGGATGCGGAGAGTATCGTGCTGCCGGGTCGTCCTATCATACATTAAATGATACGCCCGGCGCGGGAAGCGGGCAATCTTTTTTTGCAACCCTTTCCCGGGCTGGTCTGTCTTGGACAGTGACCAAGAAATCAGGCGCTCTCGATAACCGCTGAAATATAAACAGGCGGCGGGTCAATCAAACTTATAAAATACCAGGACCGACCGGTCCGGCACTTTCGTGCGGAGGATACATCATGACGTCGCGGAAAATACTACTGACGGGGGTGTTCGGCCCCTTCGGCGTGAAGAACGAGTATGCCGAGGCGACCGGCATGCAGATGGAGCTTCTGAACAACCAGATTACGCGCGGACAGGGCGTGCATTCGCCGCGGCAGTCGTACTGGACCTTCCCGCTCTACCTGCTCGCGGAGAATATATCGGTGCCATCGACTGTGCTCGACTTCCCCGCGTGGAAGGACTTCACGCGCGAGCTGAAGAAAGGGTACAGCCACGTCGGCATCAACTTCATCGCGCCCAACGTCTGGAAGGCGAAGCGGATGGCGGAGCACGTGCGGAAGCACCATCCCGGCATGAAGATCATCCTCGGCGGGTACGGGACCATCATCCCCGAAATCGAGCGCATCGTTCCGTGCGACGCGGTCTGCCATGGCGAGGGCGTGCGCTGGCTGCGCGGGTACTTCGGCGAGGACGCGGACGCGCCGGTGCGGCATCCCGCGATCCTCGGGCCCGCGTACGAGTACATCTACGGCGCGAAGGGCAGGCCGAAGGGCGGCGTGATCCTTCCCGGCGTGGGCTGCGAGAACGGCTGCGTGTTCTGCATGACCACGCACCAGTTCGGGAAGAAGTACGTCCCGTTCCTCGGGAGCGGGAAGGAGTTCTTCGACGCGTGCCTCAAGTCGAAGTTCGCCGTCGGCTCGAGCGGGTTCACCGTCATCGACGAGAACTTCCTGAAGAACCCGCGCCGCGCGAGGGAGCTTTTGGAAGAAATGACGGCGCGGAACATGCCGTTCGTCTTCGACATCTTCTCGTCGGCGGAGGTGATACGAGAGGTGGGGATCGATTTCCTGGTGCGCCTCGGCGTGCGCATGGTGTGGATAGGCGTGGAGTCGAAGGCGAACGCGCACAGGAAGACGAAGGGCATCGACCTGAAGGAGCTCATCGCGGAGCTGCGGTCGAAGGGCATCGTGGTGAACGCGTCGGCCATCCTCTTCCAGGAGCACCACGACGCGGAGACGATGCGGGATGATATCGACTGGGTGATAGGTCTGGGCTCCGACACGGTTCAGTTCATGAACTACACGGCGTTCCCGCGGACGGCGCTCTACGAGAAGTTCGAGTCGGAGGGGCTGATGAAAGAAATGGATTTCCGCCACGCGCACGGTCAGGGCGAGCTCGGCTTTCATCATCCCAATTTCAAGAATCCGAAGGAGCACTTCTCCCTGCTGAAGGCAGCTTTCAGGAAAAAATACCTTACCGACGGTCCCGGCGTGCTGAACATGGCGCTCACGGCGGTCCGCGGCTATCGGAAGGCGGTTGCGGAATACATCAACC
The DNA here is from genome assembly GCA_017998375.1 of Spirochaetota bacterium. Classification (GTDB taxonomy): domain Bacteria; phylum Spirochaetota; class UBA4802; order UBA4802; family JAGODF01; genus JAGODF01. Next base: position 20,221 of record JAGODF010000014.1, on the reverse strand, counting down.
GGCAGGCCGAGGGACTTACCTGGGACCCGTTAACGCTCCGCTACGTGAAGTCGGACAAACCGGCGCCCGACGAGTTCATGCTGCTTCGCATCAGGAAGATGGAGCGGATCGCGCGGAACATCCGCCTGGTCCTGCCCGCGGCGTTCGTCTTTTCGCCGAACAAGAAGGCGCGTCGGAAGGCCCTCCGGGCGATGGCCCTCTGCCGCGCCACGCTGGGGCGTATCAGCCTGAAGGACCGCCTCACGTCCTGGGTGATGGTCGCGACCGGCCTGGTTGAGCAGGTCCGCCTGTGGGCGGTGCGCCTGGCGGGCCGGGAGAGCATCGTCCGCCAGCCGTCGATGCGCCGCACCGAGTTTCCCATCAGCCGGGTGACGGTGCGCCAGGCGAACAGGGGGCCTATCGTCCTCCTCCCGTACCGGGTCACCAGGCCGGAAACGGTGTAACCCCCTCCCGGCCTCCCCCACTTCGACTGCGCTCAGTGCAGCGCTTTGGCAGGGGGAGGGGCTGTGGGGAAAAAACGTTTCTGCCTGTCATTCCGGCTAAAACGAAGTGGAATGCCGGAATCTCTCGCTTATAGGAATAGATTTCCACACCTGTGCTGAGCGCAGTCGAAGCATGCGCGGGAATGGCAGTAGCCTATCACCCCTTCAATGGTGAGTATCCCGGCACTATAACCACTGAACAGTCCAAATATTTTAGAAAAATCTAAAAAAGTTAAACACAATGGTTGACGATTTTAAAATGATTATGTATATTATAACTGGTTCAAATTAGCACTCACTAAAATAGAGTGCTAACAATGAGATTAGAAGGAGGTATGACCATGAGACTCGGATTAGCAAGAAGGAATGATACCAATGGAGCATTTGGCCTGATAGGCAGGGATATCGACAGATTCTTCGACGAATTCTTCTCCCTGGAGCCGGTCAGGGTATTCAGCGGGGAGTGGGTTCCCCGGGTTGATGTATCGGAAGACGAGAACGCCATCCACGTGAAGGCGGAAGTACCCGGCATCAGCGAAAAGGACCTGAACGTGACCATTGAGCACGGCGTGCTCACCATCGCAGGCGAGAAGAAGGAAGAGCGGAAGGAGGAGGACGATAAGAAGCGAGTCATCGTATCGGAGAGGAGCTACGGTTCCTTCTGCCGGACCATCACCCTTCCCGAGGCAATCAAGGCTGACGAGATCAGGGCGAGCTTCAAGGACGGCATCCTCACCATCGAGGTGCCGAAGGCCGAAGAGGTGAAGCCCCGGAAGATACCTGTATCGGTGAACTGATGAACAGTTGTGCCGGTGATCGGGGAAGCGGGAATCCGGTTCCCCATTTTTTTGCATAAGGAGAAAGTATATGAGCAAGATAATCGGAATTGACCTTGGCACGACGAACTCGTGCGTGGCCGTCATGTCGGGCGGCGACCCCATGGTGATACAGAACTCCGAGGGTCAGCGCACCACGCCCTCGGTGGTCGCCTACACGGAGAAGGGCGAGCGCCTCGTGGGACAGGTTGCCAAGAACCAGACAATAACAAACCCGGAGAACACGGTCCGCTCCATCAAGCGGTTCATGGGGAGGAAGCACGGCGAGGTTCAGGGTGAGATGAAGATGGTGCCCTACCGCGTGGAGAACGACGGGAAGGGCGGCGTGAAGGTGAAGACCTCGCAGGGCGATTTCTCCCCACAGGAGATTTCGGCGAGGATTTTGCAGAAGATGAAGCAGACCGCGGAGGATTACCTCGGTGAGAAGGTGACGCGCGCGGTCATCACCGTGCCTGCGTACTTCAACGACGAGCAGCGCCAGGCGACCAAGGACGCGGGACGCATCGCGGGCCTCGAAGTGGAGCGGATCATCAACGAGCCGACGGCGGCGGCGCTGGCCTACGGTCTCGACCGGAAGAAGAAGAACGAGAAGATCGCGGTCTACGACCTCGGCGGCGGGACGTTCGACATCTCCATCCTGGAGCTCGGCGACGGCGTTTTCGAGGTGAAGTCGACCAACGGCGACACGCACCTCGGTGGCGACGACTTCGACCAGAGGATCATGGAGTGGATGGCGGACGAGTTCCGCAAGCAGACCGGCATAGACGTCTCGAAGGACAAGATGGCGCTCCAGCGGCTCAAGGAGGCCGCGGAGAAGGCGAAGATAGAGCTCTCCGGCAAGATGCAGGCCGACATCAATATCCCGTTCCTGACGGCGGACGCGGGCGGGCCCAAGCACCTGGTGATCTCGCTCACGCGCGCAAACTTCGACCAGCTGACGGCGGACCTCGTCCAGAAGACGAAGGGTCCATGCCGGAGGGCGCTGGAGGACGCGGGACTCAACGCCGGCGACATCGACGAGGTGGTGCTGGTGGGAGGCTCCACGCGCATCCCCACGGTGCAGGAACTGGTGAAGCAGATATTCGGGAAAGAGCCCCACAAGGGAGTGAACCCGGACGAGGTGGTGGCGATAGGCGCCGCGATCCAGGGCGGCGTGCTGGGCGGCGAGGTGAAGGACGTCCTCCTTCTGGATGTGACGCCTCTCTCGCTGGGCATCGAGACGCTCGGCGGCGTGATGACCCGGCTCATAGAGCGGAACACCACGATCCCGACGAAGAAGAGCGAGGTCTTCTCCACGGCGGCGGACAACCAGCCGGCGGTGTCGGTCCACGTGCTGCAGGGCGAGCGCGAGATGGCCGCGCAGAACAGGACGCTCGGCCGCTTCGAGCTCACGGGCATCGCGCCCGCGCCGCGCGGCGTACCGCAGATCGAGGTCAGCTTCGACATCGACGCGAACGGCATCGTCCACGTCTCGGCGAAGGACCTGGCAACCGGGAAGGAGCAGAAGATCCGCATCGAGTCCTCGAGCGGGCTGAACGAGGAGGAGATTCGGAAGATGGTGCGCGAGGCGGAGGAGCACTCCGCCGAGGACAAGAGGATGCGCGAGGTGGTCGACGCGCGGAACGAGGCGGACGCGCTCGCCTACGCGGCCGAGAAGGCGCTCCGGGAGAACGCGAACGTCGCTCCGGATGCGAGGGCACGCGTCGAGTCTGCGGTGAACGGCCTGCGCACGGCGATGCAGTCCGACGACCTGAACGCGATCCGCGGCGCGAAGTCCGTGCTGGAGAAGGCGGTCCACGAGATGTCTGCCGGCATGTACGCAGGGCAGCAGGGGCAGGAGCAGCAGGCGGGACCGCAGCCCGGCGCGCAGGAAGGTTACGGCGGCGGGAACGGTTCCGGACAGCAGTGGCGCGGCGACCAGTCGCGGGTGCACCGCAACGAGGCGGGCGAGACAGTCTACGACGCGGAGTACACGGTAGATGATGACGACAAGCGCAAGGCCGGATGATGTTGCGGTGAAGAGTGAGTGTTGATGCACGAGAGAAGGCGCGGATGAGAGTCCGCGCCTTCTTTTTTCAAGGCAGTTGCCCATGATGACAGGTACCCGGAACAGGGTTTTTTAATTGATTTTTTCTTCGTGAGGGTTTAGCCTTTCAAAAGGGATGATCCAGGCGTGCCCTGTTACGATGTTTGTCCCGCCCGATACGCGGGTCACCGGATCATCCCGGGAACCGTAGATGAACCGGAAAAAGTCGAATGTTTTCTTGTGCGCGGTTGCTGCAGCGGCGCTGTTGATAGTGTTTGCGCTCACGGCGCAGGCACAGCAGCAGACCATCATCCTCGAAGACGGCACCTCAAACTATGACCTGGCGGGCAGGGTGATGGTCCTTGAGGACAAAAGCCGCGCCCTTACCCCTGCCGAGGTCCTCTCGGGCGCGGTGGATGCGCGCTTCTCCGCGCCGCCGAACAGCGAACTCAACTACTCGTTTTCCCGCTCGGCCTACTGGGTGCGGTTCGCCGTCGATAACCGGGCGCGGAACATTGAGAAATGGCTTCTGGTGATACCCTATCCGATTATCGATTCGGCGGTTCTCTACTGCAAGAACGATGCCGGCGGCATGATCGAGATACGAAATGGCGACAGCCTTCCATTACGGGAGCGGCCTATCACAAGCAACAACCTGGCGTACATACTGCCACAGGGACCCGGTGAAACGAAGACGTATTACCTGAGGGTGGTATCGAACAATACCATCGTGATCCCGATGGAAATCATGTCCGCGCGGGAGTTCGCGAAAAGATCGTCGACAGAGCAGATGATCATGGGATTCTATTACGGGCTTCTTTTCATAATGATGCTCTACTCACTCCTGATGTTTGTCGCTTTACGGGACCTCTCCTACCTGCTGTATTCCGCACTGACATCGTGCGCGATCATGTATTTCATGTCGCTGCACGGTCACACGTATGTCTTTCTCTGGCCGGATTCACCGGACTGGGGGGACCTCGCGCCGGTCATGTTCATGATGCTTTCCGGCCTGTTTCTCCTGCTGTTCGTCAGGCGATACTTCGACATCGCCCGGCACAGCAGGCTCCTCGATGGCGGGGTAAAACTGCTGATCGGGCTGCTATCCGCGGTCATCGCCGCTTCGTTTTTCATCGAACGCATCCTTACGAATTCTCTGGCCAGCGTCTTCACGGCCTCCGCCCTGGTGGTCTCTTTTGCCGGCGGTATCATACTGATGAAAAAGAACGTGCGCCAGGCGAAGGCGTTCACTATCACGTGGATGATTTTCCTGGTCGGTGCGCTCATGCACGCGATGCGGGGCTTCAGCATACTGACGAATTACCGCGGCATCCTCGGGTTCGCGGAGGTGAGCTACGCGATCGCCCAGCTTTTCTTTTTCATGAGCATCGTGTACATGATAGACAGGGAAAAAGAGGAGAGACTCGCCGTGCAGGCGGCGCTCCTCGACAAGATGAAGCTGATCGAGGAGAGTGAGGAACGTTTTGGAAAGAGGCTCCAGTCCGACCGCATGAAGTCGATCGCCGTGTTCGCGGGCGGCATCGCGCACGATTTCAACAACCTGCTCACCGCCATCATCGGGAATATTTCCATCGTGAGGAATCTCGACGGCGTTCCGGGGCAGGTGACCGATTTTCTTGCCGACGCGGAAAAAGCATCCCTGCAGGCGAAAAACCTGACGGCGCAGCTCCTCTCCTTCACCCGCGGCGGCGAGCCGGTGAGGCAGGTAGTACCCATGTCCGGAATCCTTGCCGATGTCGTGAACCTTTCCCTGAGCGGCACCAACGTACGCGGCAAGCTCGATATCGAGGACGGACTCTGGTGCGCTCTGGCAAACGAGGGGCAGGTCCACCAGGCCCTGCAGAACCTGGTACTCAACGCCAGGGAATCCATGCCGGACGGCGGTATCATCACGATAAAGGCAAGGAACGTGACCATTGCCGATTCGAATGAGTTCAACCTCGCACCGGGCCCGTACCTGCGCATTTCCGTTCTGGACCACGGCGTGGGCATTCCGTCGGACAGGCTCGGGGAGATATTTTTCCCATACTACACTACGAAGAAAACGGGCAGCGGGCTCGGCCTGGCGGTGTGTTATTCGGTTGTCAACCGGCATGGAGGGCACATCGGAGTGAGGTCGATTCCCGGCGAGGGTTCGGAATTCACGATCTATCTGCCCGCGGGTACGGGTGCGTCACAGGAAAAGGCGGCGCCCGCCGCTGCGGTGGAAGTGGAAGGAAAACGGGTGCTCATCATGGACGACGAGGAGATGGTACTCGACATCGGGGAGCGGATGCTCGAGAAACTCGGTATCCCGGTGACCCGCGCGCGTACGGGCGAGGAGGCTATCGCCCTCTTCCGTGAATCCATGAACGGAGGGCACGCGTTCGACGCCGTCATACTGGACCTCACCGTGCGCGGAGGCATGGGCGGCGGCGAGGCGGTAGCCCGGATACTCGAGCTCGATCCCGGCGCGCGTGTGATAGCGTCGAGCGGGTATGCGACGGATCCCATCATGGCGAATTACCGGGAATACGGTTTCTCGGGCGTGCTCCCGAAGCCGTACCGTTTCGACGAGCTGAAGGAAGTGCTGTCGTGTCTCTTCTGCGGGTGACGCGTCGCACGTTTGAGTGAAACCGGTTTTTATATGTTCAACGACTGGCCGAAGGGGGATTATGACAACAGTAAACGAACCGCAAATGGAGAGCAAAGTCCCCTTCTACAAGGGCCCGTGGATGGCGGTAGTCTTCATCGTGGGGACCGTGGGCCTTGCGTTATGGATGATGCTGGCGCGCGTCTGGCCGGCGTCGGTGCTCATCGAAAAGCAGGCGCAGTGGTTCGATGGGCGGTATTATTCCAAGGCAACGTTCGCGGTGCTGTGGATCGGGATCGTGGTGGCGGTGTTCGCAGCGGTCGCTGTCATAGGCAAGATCATGGAAGTGGCGAGAGGCGAGATCAGGCAGGACCGATGATCCCGCCTTCCCGGTATGAGCCCGCGCGATAATACATTCCCCGGCTTCTTTGACGATTCATCGCCGATTCCCATAACTGAAATTGGCTCCATCGCCAGGCGCGCCCTTGCAGAATACTACCAGGATCAATCGCCGAACGAGATCGACCTGGAGAATCTCGTGGCGCAGGTGGAGGAGTTCGCCTGGGAGAACGCCTCGTACCGGATAGACCTGTTCTTCAGCCAGGCGCCCTCCTTCCTTCCATTCAATTCTGATTTCGTCATGGCCCACCGGATGTGGATGCGCCGCTCGGGCGAGATCATCCGGTCCGAGCCGGTGTATCGCGCGCCCAACCTGAATGAAGGAGTTACAGCGGCAGTCCTCCCGCCGGAGCGACGTGGATTTTTTCCCGGTAACCGGGCGTTCGTCAGGGAGCTTCATTTTATAGACCATGCGCTGAAAAACGCGCGGCGCGTGGCGCAGGCACAAGACGCGGCGGGGAAAATGAACAAGTTGATGATCGACGTGAGCGGAGGGATGATGTTCCTGGAGGAAGTTCTGGCGTCGATCGTTGAGAAAAGGGATTTGTTCACCATTACGATCGAGTGGAAATCGGAACGCGCGGGTACGGAGAACGCCGGTATCGAATTCGGGCCGTTCACTATCGTTGAATTCAGCGTGATGAAATCGGACGGCGCGGTGTCGCCGTTCGTCACGCGCCGGTACACTCCGCCCGCGCTTGCGTAACAGGAATATCGGGCGGGAGGCGCGGCGTTACGCCTTCAGCGGCGGATCGGTTTTCACGATGGAAGGCAGCGCGCGGAGCGGTTCACCCCAGCATCTCCCGGTAGTCGGCGCAGAACTCCTTGCGGCGGCAGTCGCCGCAGCGCGCCCCCATCCAGATTTCGTCGAACTGCTTCATTATATGTCCGATGAGCTGTTTGTCATTCGTGACGATGCCGCTCTCGAAGTTTCTGCGCCTGTCCGATTTCGCGCCCATGCCCGCGCCGGTGATGTTGGCGCTGCCGGTGTACGCGAAGCGCCCGTCGATGACCGCCGCCTTGAAGTGGACGCGCGGGCAGAGGAGCCGCTCCAGCCCGCCGATCAGGTTCGGGTACCGGTCGAAGTCCTTCCGGAAGTTCGCGCCCGGCTCCTTCGCGTGGATGAGGCGCACCGATACGTTCCGCCCCACAAGCTCCGAGATTGTCTCGAGGAACGGGACGGCCTTCCTTCCCTTCTCCACGTACATATCTTTCAAATCGGACGTGGCGATCCAGAGGAACTTCCGTGCGGCGGGAATTTCCCGGAGCACCACGCGCTCGTACAGTTCCCTGTCGGTGATGAATTCTATCATGGCATAGCCGGACCGACGAAGAGTACACATGCCGGCACGCCGGGGCAACCGTTTTTCTTGTTGTAAAAAATTTTGGCGCTGGCATGGTTGTGCCCTGCCGGACTCGGCGCCCGGGCATGGGATGAACATGAAATGTGACAGCGGAACAACACTGCAACAGGAACGGAACCCGGGCCGCGACTTCGTTTTCTTCATCGCCGCGGTGGCGCTCTTCGGCTTCTCGCAGAGCGTCATCAACACCGTCTTCAACAACTTCCTGAACGAGAGCTTCTCCATCACCAACTTCCAGCGCGGCATCCTCGAAATACCACGCGAGATGCCGGGTTTCCTGGTCGTCTTCTTCTCGGCGATGCTCTATTTCCTGAGCGCGCGCAGGCTCGCGTCGCTCGCCTTCGTACTCGCGGCCGCGGGCTCGGTGCTCCTCGGCACCATGTCGACCGGCTACGGGGTGATGCTCGGCTGGCTCTTCATATTCAGCACGGGGCAGCACCTTTTCCTTCCGCTCAACCAGGCGATCGGGATGGAGTTCGCCACCGGCGGGAGGACGGGCCGGATACTGGGCCAGCAGATGGGGGCGATGAACTTCGCCGCGATCGCCGGGAGCTTCATCATCTTTGTGGGTTTTCGCTACCTGAGCTTCGATTTCACGCTGTCGTACCTCATCGCGGGCGGGGGATTTTTCGCCGGGGCGATGCTCATCTTCCTCATGAAACCGGACCGGCCGCGCCCCGCCGGAAGGAAGCTCGTGCTTCGAAAAGAATACCGCCTCTTCTACTGGCTGAACATTCTCTTCGGCACGCGCAAGCAGATCTTCCTCACCTTCGCCCCCTGGGTGCTGGTGACGGTGTTCAGCCAGCCCACCGCCATGGTCGCGACGCTGCTGACGATCGGCGGCATCGTCGGGATCGGGTTCAATCCGCTGCTGGGGCGCGCCATCGACCGGCTGGGTGAGCGCGCCATCCTCATGGGGGAGGCCGTGATCCTCGTCTTCGTCTGCCTGGGGTACGGTTTTTCGAATACCGTGTTCAGCGGCACCGCGGCGCTCATCGTCGCCTGCGCCTGCTTCGTGGCGGACCAGCTCCTCATGTCCGTGGGCATGGCGCGCGCCACGTACATCAAGAAAATAGCGCTGGACCCCGACGACGTATCGCCCACGCTCACCATGGGCGTGACCATCGACCACGTCTTCTCCATCGGTATCGCCCTGGTCAGCGGGATGATATGGCTGAAGCTCGGCTACCAGTACGTGTTCCTGCTGGGCGCGGGCATCGCCCTGGCGAACCTGGTATCGGCCTCGTTCGTGAAGGTCCCCCCGCGGGGGCACGTGGACGTGGAATTCTGCGAGGATTGAGGGAGCCATGTATTTTCGAATCCGGAAAATTTACGACGATTTTCTCCCGGTGAACAAGCGGGCCATCGAGCAGATCATGGAGATAACCCGCCGCCAGATCGCGGACATGACCGAGGAAGCGATCACAAATATCCGCGAGCTTTTCCGGAACCCGTACTACAAGCGCATGCGCTACATGTTCATCATCGCCGACGACGGGCGCGGCGACGTGAAGGGCTTCGCGCAGATGTCGTACGCGCCTGATTTAAAGTTCTGTTTCCTGGACCTGATGGCGATGAAGATGCAGAAGATAGGCGGCGGCCTGGGGGGCGCGCTCTACGAAAGGGTGCGCGACGAGGCCATCCACATGAAGGCGCTCGGCATCTTCATAGAGTGCATGACCGACAGCGGGCGCGTCTATCGAGACATGAAGGTGCGGCGCCAGAACAAGGCGCGCCTCCGCTTCTACGAGCAGTACGGGGCGCGGCCCATTGTCAACACGCTCTACGAGACGCACAGCCGCGCGCACTACGACAATCCGTACTTCCTGCTTTTCGACGACCTGGACACGAAGAAGGAGCTGGACCTGGAGACGGCGCGGAAAATAGTGAAGGCGATCCTCGAACGCAAGTATTTCCCCGTGTGCACCCGGAAGGACGTCCGCACCGTGCTCCAGTCCATGAAGGACGACCCGGTGCGCATCCGCGAGCCCAGGTACGTCAAGACTGAAACGCTGCATCCCGCGAAAGCGGTCCCGGAGGACCGGAAGATATCACTCATCTGGAACGACATCCACGAAATCCACCACATACGGGACCGCGGTTACGTGGAGTCGCCGGTGCGCATCCGCAACATCCGCCGCGAGCTGGACAAGACGCTTCTGTTCACGCGGGTGAAGCCGCGCCGTTACCCGGAGAGCCTCATCAGGGACGTGCACGACGCGGACTTCGTCGATTTTTTCAAGAGGGTGTCGATGGACATGGAGCCCGGGCGTTCCCTTTACCCGGACGTGTTCCCCATCCGGAAAAACGCGCGCCCGCCGAAGAAGCTCGTATACCGCGCCGGCTACTACTGCACCGACATTTACAGCCCCATCAACCGCAACTCCTACCTGGCGGCGCGCAGCGCCGTGGACTGCGCGCTCACCGGCGCCGACAGGATCATCGATGGAGCGCGCCTGGCCTACGCGCTGGTGCGCCCCCCCGGGCACCACGCCGAGCGCGGTTCCTTCGGAGGCTTCTGCTACTTCAACTCGGCGGCGATCGCGGCGCAGCGCTTCTCGCGCTACGGGAAAGTCGCCATCCTGGACGTGGACTACCACCACGGCAACGGGCAGCAGGACATCTTCTACGGGCGGCAGGGCGTGCTCACGGTGTCCATCCACGCCGACCCCGATTTCGAGTACCCGCACTTCAGCGGCTTCGAAGAGGAGAATGGCAAGGGGGCGGGCGAGGGCTTCAACATCAACTACCCGCTGCCGGAAAATACGGCGGGGCAGCTCTATCACCGCACGCTCCGGAAGGCGCTGCGCGACATCAGGAAGTTCGACCCGGACTTCCTGGTGCTGGCGCTGGGGTTCGACACGGCGCGGGGCGATCCCACGGGGACCTGGAAGCTCCAGAAGGGTGACTTCCACGAGAACGGCAGGTTGATTGGAGCGCTGGGGCTCCCCACGCTGGTGGTGCAGGAGGGAGGCTACAACAACAGGATGATAGGCGTCAACGCGCGGAACTTCTTCACCGGGCTTTGGGAGGGTATGTACTGGTGAGGGACGTGTTCACTTCTCTCCTTTCTTCTCTTTCGACCTGATGTACCACTCCTGGCTGCCGTAAAGCTTTTCCTCGCATTCGGGGCAGAGGCCGTGGCTCATCTGCGCGTCGCTGTGCTCCTCGATATACTTCTCCAGGTGTTCCCAGTATCCCGTGTCGTTCCTGATCTTCTTGCAGCTGGAGCAGATCGGGATGAAGCCGCGCAGCGTGTTAACCTCCGAGAGCGCCTTGATCTCCTTCCTTACGCTTCCGGCCAGCATGAACCCGAGCAGCAGTATGAGCGCCGCGCTTGCGGCCCAGATGACGGCGTGCCGGATGCTGGTGGAAGCATGGGCATGGGCAATCATCCTCCGGTAGTTCGCAAAGGGAATGGTGATGCTGATACCGCCCCGGTTGTCTCCCTCGATGTAACCCTGCTCCGCGTGGCAGCGGAGACATACTTTTTCAGTGTTCAGGGGCGCCATGTAGCGGAACAGCTCCTCCCCCTGGGTGACGATGAGAGATGTTTCCGCGATCCCCTTCTCGAACCTGGCAAGCGATTCCCTTTCCCAGGGATCGGGTGCGTTGGCCGGATTGATCGGTTTCAGGCTGGTGAGATGGAAGCGTGCCACGTGCGAGTTCGCCATCAGTTCCGATATCATCCGGGTCATGAAGGACGGGTTCACCATCGTCAGTTTCATGCCTTGGTTGGAAACGATGTTTTTGAATGGGTCTTTCAGATAGGGATTGGGCTGGACCGTGTCGCTTACCGGGATGTAAACGCCGCCGTGCATGGCGACCCACCGGCGCGCGGTGGTGATCTCCGCGAATAGCGCCCTGGTGCTCTCCTTCGCCATCGCGCCGTACATTTCGGTGGTGCTGGTGATCGCGTGCACAAGGGATATCGCCATCAGCGCCGTCAGAAGGATGATGAATGCGGCGATCGTGATCCGGATCGAGGTGACCGGTTGTATTTTCATTGCCGTATGGGCGTGGCCTTCGTCGGGTCGGACCGCGCTGACCCGGGTATCTGGTCATATGACGGATAAAAAAGCAAGCACTATCCTGCCACGTTCATATGCCGAGAATCCCCTCAATTCCCGATCGCAAAAATTGAATGGTTTCCCCGGCCGGATTCATTTGACAGAAATCGACCATCTTAAACCCTTGCGGCAAAATATCATAAAAGTTGCTCTTCCGCTGTCATTCCTGCGAAGGCGGGAATCCATATTGCACTACATGGATTCCGACATTCAGCTTTGACTCAACCGGAATGACGGAGGGAAAGACGGCAGCTCACACGTACAGGAGATGGGTAGATGGTTGCGAGAGAAAAAGCGTTCAGAATCGTGGTATGCGCGGCGCTGATGTTCGGGGCCGCGGCGATGACCGCCTGCGACGACGGCGGTGATCCGAACTTCTGGGGAAAGACGTACGACTACACCGACGCCGGGCAGGAAATTCTCGCCATGGCGCCGGTATCCGGCGGCTACGTGGTCGCCGGCACGGTGAGCGTGTATGCGGGAGGGATGTCCGACATGGGCGACCTCTGGATAGCGAAGCTCGACTCCGAGGGCCAGGTCGAGTGGCAGAATATCATCCACGGCGCGAAGATGGAGATCGGTATCGACAACATGTCGGTGATCCAGACGGCGGACGGCGGCTACGCGGTGACCTGCCGCAGCAATTCGTTCACAGACGACTTTGCGCCGCTGGTCGTGAGGCTCGACGCTGCGGGGAATATCCTCTGGCAGCGGGCTTTTGCGCAGGACGTATTCCACACGCATGTGGTCCTCTTGAAGCAGACCTCCGACGGCGGGTTCATCATGCTGAGCTCGCAGCTGACGAAGCTCGACGCGTTCGGTAACGTGCAGTGGACGCAGAGTTACGGCTACGCGGGCGGCGGGGACTTCGAGCTCATGGCGCTGGAGATCGCCCCCGACGGCGGGTACGTGATGGCGGGCAGGCTCGTCGATTCGCACTACCTCGGCTACTTCGACGGCATCGTCCTGAAGGTGGACGCGAGCGGCATCCTCCAGTGGAACACGGAGTTCGGCAGCGCGAACGTCTTCACGGAGCTCTACGCGGTGCGCGCGGTACAGGGCGGCTACCTGGCGGCGGGTGCCGTGAGCCCGGCGGGCAGCATGGCGCGCGATTTCCTCATCGTGATGTTCGACGCGAACGGGAACATCCTCTGGAAGAAGCGCTTCGACCTCAAGGGCGACCAGGAGGAGATGCGGTCGATAGACATCGCGCACGACGGCGCCTGCGTGGTCGCGGGCTCCACCAACGGCTACGACCAGAGCGATATCGTCATCGCGAAGATCAAGCTCACCGGCGCGGTCGACTGGATAAAGAAATACGACGCCGAGGCCTCGGTGGCGCGTGAGATACGGCGGACGCAGCTCGGCTATGCGGTCGCGGGCTACAATGGGCTTGGCCTGCTCGTGAGCGTGGACAAGAACGGCGCCATCCCGAACGCGGGAAGCCGCATCCAGGCGATGACGCCCTCGGTGACGAGCCCGGCATTCTCCACAGGCCATAAGGCACTCGTCGCGGAGAACCCGACGATCGGCACGATGGCCGCGACGGTGGAAATGCGGAGCCTCGGCCTCACGGTGAAGGACCTGTAGCAGTGGAAATTCAAAAGCGCTGATAGTGCGGAGAGGGCGCCTGCGAAGGCGCCCTCTTTCGTTCGGTGCCCGGGTCGCAGCAGGAGGTTCAGCGCGCCGCCGCGGCGAAGATGGACCTTTGTACCTCCATGATTGAATACGCCATGTAACGTGTCATTAACAACGAACAAATTCAAATTTTATTTATTGAAAAATGGGCAAATCGTGATAGTGTTGACTCGCCAGGGGGAAAGACATGAATTTACATTCGGGAACCGCGGCGCTGTTTTCATCGATGCTGATGCTTGCCGCCTTCATGCAGGGGACGGTTGAAGCCGAGGAGCTCTTCAATGCGGACCTGTATCTCGCAGGGACGAACCGCCAGCAGCTCATCTTCCGCCAGAAGAACAGCATTGTGCGGAAGAAGGATATCACCGTGCTTACCCACACCTACACCCATGTCGACGGACGGCTTGCCGCCCGGGAGGAGGTGACCCTCCGCGAGGGAAAGTTCCAGAAATACGAGGTGAACATGCCCGAAACGGGCTGCGGCTGCCTCCTTGAGCGCGACGAGGGGAAGCTGCGCTTCTCCTTCACGAGACCGGACAATCCCAAGAAGGGGGAGGATAATTTCACGTCCGACCTCGTCACGGGTCCGACGCTCACCGATTTTGTGCACTCGCGCTGGGCGGCGCTGCGCCGCGGGGAGACGGTCTTCTTCAATCTGCCGAGCATGACTCTCCAGCGCCTCGCCCGCTTCCAGCTGAAGCAGATCACGGGCTCGCCCAGGAATCGTGAAGGCGTCGCGGTTTTTTTAATGAAGATAGACAACGTCTTTTTCCGGCTCCTGCTGGAGCCGGTGGAGCTGGTGTACGACGTGAGGACCAGGCGCCTCGTGGAGATCTACGGGCAAAGCCTGCTCGAGCGCCGCGTGAACGGCAGGCTCGAGAACCCGGTGGTGGATATCGTGTACCGCTACGACAGATAGGATGATTCCATGGAACAGGTAATCTCTTTCTTTAAAAACAACATCTGGCTGATACTCTTCTTCGTCTGGGGATTGCCGCTCGGCTACTACCGGAGCAAGTTCCGGAAGATCGTCTACCAGACCGAGAGCTGGGTCATCAACATCAAGCCGGTATTCGTGAAGGAGCTGCGCGCGCTCTTCGGCACTATGTACCCGGACAACCCGGAGTACATCCGCTTCCGGAACTTTTACCGCTTCTATCTTCTTGTCTACATGGCGCTTTTTGCGCTCTGGAAGATTTTCGCGTAGTGCGGGCTTATTTCGCGTCCCACCTCTGCGGCACCTTCTGGATTTTGCCCACGTCGTAGCCGCGATCTCCCACGAACTTCACCAGCGCGCTGTATTCCTCTTCCGGGATGGTCGGCGTGCGCGCCATGATCCAGACATAGTCCCTCTTGGTGCGCCCGATGATTGTGGTGCGGTAGTCGTCGGACAGGTAGATGATGAGGAACTCTCCCTTTATGGGCCAGATGAACTGCATGCCCCACTCCGCGTTCGTCTCGCGGTTGACGACAAAACCGCGCGGATTGTAGCGCTTCTGCGGCCCGTCGAAGGAGCCGGCGCGGAACGTGAAGGTGGTGGCGACGGTGCCGTCCGGCGACAGCGCGTACGATTCGACCGCGTTATGCGCTCCCTTCTCGATGAAGGTGGGGATGTTGGCGATTACGTACCAGTCGCCCATGTAGCGCGCCAGGTCCACGCGGGGAACGGTTTCCATGCCCGGCGTCGACTGGCAGGCCGCGGTCGATAAAAGGCCTACGGCGCAGAGCAGCGAATAGAGTTTATTTTTTCTCATGGGGATGATCTCCTGTCAAATGTATATAGTATATCACTCAGATGCGACAGAGCAACACATAAAACGGGGACCGTGAGATTTCCCACGGCCCCCGGCACAGCTATAGAAGGGGTTGTATGGTTCAGTTGATACCGCAGGGTGCCCATTTTACGGCGCCGATATCAATCAGGTTGTGCAGCTCTTTTAGCAGATTTCTCTCCTGGACATCGAGCACTCCGTCTTCATATGCCAGGTTCATCAGCTCCTCGTATGAGCACGCGGATATCGTATCCTGCTCTATCTCCTTCTTTATCCTATCGGTCAACCTGGGTGCACTCTGGCTTAACATGTTCTCCTCCTTTTATATCAGTAACACACTGGAAGTGTGAAATATTTCTAATTAAGATATTTATAAAATACTATAAATCTATACGATCGTCAACTGTTTTTTTGGCTTCCTGCCGAATTGTCGCATTGCATGATCGTAAAGTGGTTGCTATTTGACGGCAGGGCGATTAGCGCTCCCGCTCAATCCAATAAACGCTTCTCCCCCTCAAGGCGCCGGATCTCCTCCACGTCCTGCGTGCACTCCATGCAGCCGAGGTAGTTCCCTTCATCATCGCGGAGGGCGAAGAACTCGATGAGGACCTTCCGCCGTGCGCCCACCGGGCCGAGGTCTATCCAGAACCGCGCTTTCCGCCGCTTCCCCGCCTTCATCTCGCCGACGATCGCCTCCACCTTGGGGAGGCGCTCCTTCGGGTGGCATTCCCTGAAATTCAGCCCCATCGAAGAGAGGGGGCGCTTGAATATCCGGCTCTCGTGCCGGTTCCAGCCGATCACCTCGTCGTTCGCGTCGATGACGGTGAGTTCCATCGGCAACGGAAAGATGGTCCCTTTCCCCGGCGACGCTCCACAAATAGTAATTGATTTTATGGCGCGGGAGGGTATCTTCCTCATACCTGTTGAAGACTGGAATCACCGTGCTGAATATATGGAATCGTTAACGGGAAAACTGAACCTGTACATGATCCCGCCCGCGCTCTCGCTCCTGGTGGGGGTGACGCTGTCGCTCCTGACCCTGAGCCGGGGCAGGCGCGGCCGGGAGAACATCATCTATTCCCTGATGTTTTTCTGGTCCGTGCTCATCGCGCCGGTGTTCCTGTGCCACCACGTCTTCAGGGGCGATACCGGCCTCATCCTGGCGATCGACAGGACCACGCACTTCTTCTACGTCTACATGCCGTCCATCTCCATTCTCTTCACCCACACCGTGGTGCGGCACCACAACAGGGCGATAGTGGCGGCCAGCTTCGCCCTGAGCTTCATCGTTTCCCTCTTCACTTTCAGCGGCTATTACTTTACGGGGCTCTGGGAATTCGGCTGGGGCTACATGGCGAAACCGGGCCCCGCCTTCCAGCTCCTGGGAGCTCACAGCCTGGCGGTCTTCGTCTATTCGATCGCGCTGTTCGTCAGGGCGCTACGGCGGGAGCAGGATGAAAACGTACGGCAGAAACAGAAGTTCCTCATCCTCTCCATGGCGATAGTGGGGCTCATGACCCTGGGCAACATGCCGTCCATGTCCGGGATCGACGTCTATCCCGTGGGGACCTTCGTCTTTATCCCGCTTCTCGTCATGGCCTGGGGGATTTTCCGCCATGACGTGATCAGGATCAACATGTACACCAAGAGGCGGATCTCCGGGATGCTCGTCAGGGTCCTCGTCACCGCCGGGCTCCTGGCGATGGCGGCCGCCGGCGTTCTGATTCTCAGGAACCTGCCGCTTGAGGGGCTCATCGACAGGACGCTGCGGTACGGCATCCCACCGCTGATCTCCCTTGCCTTCTGCACGGTCATTTCCCTGTTGAGCCTGCGCCTCGGCGAGAACAAGAAGGAGTCGTTCATCTTCAGCGTCATCATGCTGTTCCACTCGTTCCTGAGCCTCGACGTGTACCTCAACGCCGTCATCACGGACCCGGCGCTCGGCCTGGCCGTGAGCAGGCTCGACCACGTGTTCATCGTCTTCGTGCCGGCGCTCTACCTGCACCTGGTCTACCAGGTCACGGGGCGCATGGCGCGGCGCCGGATAGTCTACGCCTGCTACGCGGTGGGCTTCGTACTCTCGCTGACCACGCAGTCGGACTGGTATATCCGGGACATGTACCGCTACTCCTGGGGGTTCTTCGCTAAAAAATCGTTCATGTTCGATATCATGAGCGCCCTCTCTGCCTTCGTCGCAGTGTACGGCTCCGCGCTCCTCGCCGTGTCGTATAGGAAGGAAAGCAACACGCTTCTGAAGCACCGGATGAGATACATCCTCTTCGGGATGATACTCTCGGGCGTTCTTTCGGCGGGGAACTTTCCCGCCATGCACGGTATCGACATCTACCCCACGGGAAACTTCATCTTCGTGTCCGGCGTCTTCTTCGCCGTGGGAATGCTGCGCTACAATATCACCGGGATGATACGCTTCGCGCGGACGGCCCTCGTCTATTTCGGTATCGCGCTCTCGCTGTTTCTCATCGCCCTTGTCCACGACAGAATCGGTCTAACGCGCGGCCTGCCGACGTTCTTTCGGCTGCTGGTGGCGGTGCTGGTGTTCCTCGCCTTCAGGCGCGCGTGGCTCTTCTTCCTGAACAGGATTTTCCCCAGCCGGTCGGACGTGCTGACGCAGGAGTTCGCGCGGCTGGTGAGCGACATCGAGAAGATACACGGCATGGGCGCCATGGGCAGGGCGATAGCGGAGCGGATGTTCGGTCTCCTGCTTTCCAGGAGCTGCATGATCCTCCTGCGGTCCGAGGAGATGAACGAGTACTACGGCACAGAGATAGGGAATCCGCGGGAAACCCAGGCTGAGGATGCGGCCGCGAAGAAAATTCCCAAACCGTCCTGGGTCCCGCTGGACCATCCGCTCCTGGAGCTTTTCAGGGAAAGGAGGACGGTGATACGGCAGGCCGATACGGAGGAGTGGCTTATTAACAGGGACCTTCATATCGCAGAGGACGATCTCCTGCGCCGGGCGGAGATAGTGCTTCCTGTCTTTTTCGAGGACCGGCTCCTCGCCCTGGTGCTCCTGGGACCGAAGATCGACGGATCCGTCTATTCCCCGGAGGAATCACAGTTCCTGTACGAGCTCTGCCTCAACCTCGGATCGCACATCGAAAACACGCGGCTGATAGAGGACCTCGAGGACAAGGTGAGGGAACGGACCGAGGACCTGAACGCGGCGCTGCGCGAAACGGAAACCATCAACGAATCGCTCAGCAGCGCGAACCGGGAACTCAAGGTCGCGCATGCCCGTATCCGCGAATCGGAGGAAAAACACCGTCTCATCATCGAAAACGCGAACGACGTGATCTCGATCGTGAACGCCGACGGCATCATCCAGTACATCAGCCCCTCCTGCGAGCGGATCCTCGGCTATTCGCGGGAGGAGCTCATCGGCAGGGAATGGATCGGCATGCTCGTTCCGCGCGGGGAGAGGAAGCGCGTCGCGGGATTCTATATCGACCAGATGGCGAGGATGATACCGGAGACGCAGCTGCGCTTTCCCATCAACCGGAAGGACGGCGCGGAGATATGGCTTGAGCAGAACGGCCGCATAGTCGTGGACGATACCGGCGCGGCCAGGCTCTACGCCATCGCGCGCGACGTCACCGAGCAGAAAAAGGCGGAGGAGGAACGCCGCGAGATCGAGGAGCAGAAGTCGCGCTTCTTCACCAACGTGTCCCACGAGGTCCGCACGCCGCTCACGCTGATGCTTTCCCCGCTGGAATCGTACCTGCAGGGAGATTACGGGAGGGAACCGGACCGTGATTTTTTCGGGAACCTCTACCGGAACGGCCTGCGCCTGCTGAAGCTCATCAACAACCTGCTCGATTTCTCCAAGATCGAGTCGGGCAGGATGACCATGAAAATCGCGCCGGTGGACATCGGGAGGATGCTGAAAAACCAGGCTGCCGCACTCGACTCGGCCTGCGAGTCGCGGGGCATTGCACTGTCGGTCGAAACGAAAAAGGTCGATGATGTCTTCGCCGACGCGGAGAAGCTCGAAAGAATTTTCATGAACCTCTTTTCAAACGCGCTCAAGTTCACTCCGCGAGGCGGCGCCATCAGAGTGAGGATGGCGGACGGGAACGGCAAGTGCCGGATAGATTTCGAGGATGACGGGATAGGCATCCCTTCGGGTCAGATAGTGGAGATTTTCGAGCGCTTCGGCCAGGCTGATACGGGATCGTCGCGCCGGTACGAGGGTACGGGGATAGGCCTCGCGCTCGCCCGGGAGATGGCCGAGATGCACGGCGGTACGCTGACGGTGGAGAGCAGGTACATCGAGGAGTATCCCGACAATCACGGCTCGGTCTTCTCCGTCACGCTGCCGAAGGGAAAAGCGCACTTCGAGGGACGCGCGAACGTGATATTCGAGAAACACGCGCCGGATGCGGATTCACCGGACGGCGGTTTTCGCGGGATGCGGGAGATGCGCGACCTGGACGTCGGGGCGACGGAGCCGGGTGAACGTGACGACGAGACGTATACAGGTTCCGTTTCGCGGGAGGGGAAACCGCTGGTTCTCGTCGTGGATGATAATCCCGACATGCGGAATTTCATCATCTCACTCCTGAAGCGCGAATACGCCGTGGTCACCGCTGAGAACGGGATGCAGGGGCTGGAGGAAATAAGGAAGCACGGTCCCGACATGGTGATCACCGACGTCATGATGCCCGTGATGGACGGCAACGAGATGACGCGCGTCGTCAGGGAGGACGCGTCGCTCCGGCACACGCCGGTGATCATGCTCACCGCGCGGACCGACGTATCACAGAAGATAGAAGGCCTGGAGCACGGCGCGGACGATTATCTCACCAAGCCGTTCAACTCGCGTGAGCTCCTGGCGAGAGTGAGGACGCTCCTGAAGACGCGCGAGTACGAGAAGATGGTGCTGCGCCGCAACAGGGAGATAGAGAGCGAGCTCGAGGTGGCGCGCATGCTCCAGCAGCGCCTGCTCCCCGCGGGCGCGGAGAAAATACAGGGCTATTCGACCCACGCGGTCTACATCCCCATGGACATGGTGGGCGGAGAC
>JAGODF010000280.1 GCA_017998375.1 Spirochaetota bacterium | reverse complement strand
TCCAACAGGTCGGTGCTCAACCGGATCGAGTGGGGGAACAAGAAGCGCGGTATCATCACCAACGGCGTCGCGTACCAGTACGTGAAGGAGGTCTGCCCCGACGACTCCGTGCTGAAAATCGGATTCGCGTGGCCGCTCCCGGATGAGAAGATCAAGGAGTTCGCCGACCAGGTGGAGGAACTCTATGTGGTCGAGGAATGCGATCCCTTCATCGAGGACTACGTGCGCGGACTGGGATACCGGCCTATCGGCAAGGAAATCATCCCGCTCCTGGGAGAGCTCACCCCGGAGATAGTGGACCAGGCGATCAACAAGAAAAAGCCCGCCAATACGATACAGGCGTACTCGTCGAAAATTCCCGGTCGGCCCCCCGCGCTATGCAAGGGGTGTCCGCACGGTTTCGTCTTCGAAGTCCTGAAAAAGCTGGATCTCGTGGTTAACGGCGACATCGGCTGCTACACGCTCGCGGTTCTGCCTCCCTACTCGGCGATGCACTCGCAGGGTTGCATGGGCGCGAGCGTGAGCATGCACCACGGCTTCGAGCTGGCGCGCGGCGAGGAGATGGCGCGGAACAGCGTGGCGGTCATCGGCGACTCCACGTTCATACATTCCGGCATCACGCCGCTCATCGATATCGTCTACAACAGGGGAACGGGGACCGTCATCATACTGGACAACCGGGTGACGGCCATGACCGGGCACCAGGACAACCCCGCGACCGGGCGCACGCTGATGGGCGAGCCCACACACGAGCTCAACTTCGAGCAGCTGGCCCGGGCGATAGGCGTGAAGCGCGTGGTGACGGTGGATCCCAAGGACATGGAGACCTTCGAGCGCGTGGTGAGGGAGGAGGTCGCGGCACCGGAGCCGTCGGTCATCATCTCCCTGCGGAAGTGCATCCTGACGAAGTGATTTTACCCCGGGGAGGCGGTAACAATCGGCCTCCCAGGTTTTCATAATAGCATTCAGCCAGGTGATCCCAAATGACAAACGTAATCTTCGCCGGCGTGGGCGGCCAGGGCGTGATACTCGCGAGCAAGATACTCATGGAGGTGGCGAAGAACGCCGGCCATGATGTCAAGGAATCCGAGGTGCACGGCATGGCCCAGCGGGGCGGCAGCGTGGATTGCCACGTGCGTTACGGCACACAGGTGTTTTCCCCGCTCATAGAGAAAGGAACCGCCGACTACGTGGTATCGCTGGAGCTCCTGGAATCCATGAGAAAAATCGAGTACCTTTCCGACGGCGGAACGCTCATCGTCAACAAATTCAGGGTCAATTCGTCTCCGATGGAAGCCGGGCTGGATAAATATCCCGAGGACATCGAGTCATGGCTGGCGAAAAACGTGAAGAAGTGCCACGTGGTCGACCTGGAGCCGGTCCTCAAGGAAGTGGGGAACCGCCGCGCCCTCAACATCGTAATGCTCGGCATGCTCTCGAAATACCTGGAATTTGGCATCGAGGACTGGAAGAAGGCGATAGGCGCCCAGGTAAAGGAAAAGTTCCTCGAGATGAACCTTATGGCATTCAACAAGGGACGCGAGGTCGCGGCGCGGTGACCGACCTTCCGGTAGATTGGCCTTACAGGACAACAATATGAAAAAAAACGCCGCCATCATCCTCCTTCTTCTCGCCGCGGTTTCATGCGCCGGCATCAACGTGAAAAACGTGCGGGAGAACGGCAACGAAATCGACGCCGTCAAAAAAGCGGGCCTCATTATCCGCATATCCCGCGACGTGCGGGTGGGGCGCGAGGATTACGTCCGTTCCATCGCGCACTGGATTGCCGGCCTGCGGCCTGAAAAAAACCTTCTGTTTGTATCGGATTCCAACGACAGGCTCACGTACTTCGCGGGAGATGACGAGCGTTTTTACCAGGTGACGGAGGACGGCGATTACCTGAAGTTCAAGTCCCTGGGCGTCGTGAACCTGTACATACGGGACAACCGGGAGGAGCTGAAGAAGATCATCGACGGCAACTCCCTTGACGGCCTGTTTATCTATGAGATATACGGAGTCATCGCCAACGAGATGCAGTTCATCGATTACGATACGTCACTGGTGATGCTCAACAAAAAGCTGGACGTGATATACATGGACCGCCAGCACTTCAACGACGATACCAACGAGATCGATTTCGACAGGTTGAAAATCAAGTACCTGGACAGTGTGAGCGACAGGCTCACCCGCTCGCTTATCGACCTGGACTTTCTGGAAAAGTGACGGGAAAGGTCAGCGGGAAAAAAGAAAGCGACGATTCGAATCGTCGCTTTCTTTTTTGGAGACGGCGGGAGTCGAACCCGCGTCCTACAACTCGCGCGTACAGCATCTACATGCTTATCCTATTCGTTGAATTTTGATCCCGGTACCAGGAACAGGAACCGTACCCGGGATCTATCGTCCTAAAGTTTCGCCCCGGCGCCGGACGCATTCACCGTGACTATCTCCCATGTTTGACGCTCCCGGATGTCCAGGGAGCGGGGACCTCCCGGGAACGCTAGCAGCTTTTAAGCTGCGAGTGCAAAGTTGTCGTTTGCGTTTAGGTTTAATCCGCCATTTTTTACGAGACAACGGAAACTCGGCATGCAGCTGTACTGACGACATTGCAGTCGAAACCGGATCGTCCCCTTCACGCAGTGGATAATATATAAAACAACGGGTCAATCGTCAAGATGTTCGATAAAAAAATGTGTCAAGGTTTCATTATGTCTCTTGAACGACCACTCGGTCGGTTGCCAGCGTGAGTGTGATATCATTACTTTTTTAAATATTGGAAATAGACGACACGATGCGGTTAGCAAAAAATGCTTGTTTTTTTACCAATTCATTTTGAAATGGTCGAAATTCCTGCGTTTTCGCTGTGTATTCAACATCAGGCCGCCGGTGCTGCTCGAATGGCGGTTTTCCTGAAATAATAAAGTACCTGTTTGCGATACATCGTAATGGCTGAAATTAAAAGAGCGCTCATAAGCGTCACAAACAAGGAAGGGGTCCTTGAATTCGCCAGGGAACTCGCGTCACTCGGCGTGCAGATCCTTTCCACGGGTGGCACGGCTCGCGTGCTGCGCGAGGGTGGCCTGAAAGTGACCGACGTTTCGGAATACACCGGATTCCCCGAGATGCTTGACGGCCGGGTGAAGACGCTTCATCCGAAGATCCACGGCGGCCTTCTGGGTCTCAGGTCCAACCCGGATCACGTGAAGATCATGAAGCAGCACGGGATAGAGAATATCGACCTCGTGGTCATAAACCTATACCCGTTCAAACAGGCGATTTCGAAGCCGGGCTGCACGCTCGAGGAAGCCATAGAGAATATCGACATCGGCGGACCGGCGATGCTGCGCTCGGCGGCGAAGAACAACGAGAGCGTGACGGTGATCATCGATCCCGCGGATTACGGCAAAGTGCTGGACGATATCAGGAAGACGGGCGGTGTTTCGCGGCAGACGAATTTCATGCTCGCCGTAAAGGTCTTCGAAACCACCTCGTCGTACGATTCAATGATAGCTGACTACTTGAAAAAACAGATTGTTAAATAGCGTATAAGTACCTGGTCTTATTTTTTTGTCTCGACAATATTGGGTAAGCCGGATTCTCAAGGGCATGTGGTCGTTCGCGATTCGGCCGGCACCCGATAAATTATTTTAAAACACTTTCGGAGGTTGAGATGGCAGAAGTCACTCTTAAGGAAATTTATCCAGTACCCGAGAAATTCCGGCAAAAGGCGTGGGTCAAGAGCCGCGCAGATTACGAGAAGATGTGGAAGGAATCCGTATCTGATCCGGAAAAGTTCTGGGCGAAGATCGCCGACGAGTACGTGACCTGGTTCAAGAAGTGGGACAAGGTCATGGACTGCAACTACGGCTCAACGACCAAGGACCTCAAGGTGAAGTGGTTCACCAACGCGAAGGTCAACGTGTCCTACAACTGCCTTGACAGGCACCTGGAGAAGAGGGGCAACCAGATCGCCCTCATCTGGGAAGGCAACGACCCCAGCGAAGACAAGACCTTCACCTACAAGCAGCTCCACGAGCAGGTCTGCAAGTTCGCCAACGTGCTCAAGAAGAACGGCGTCAAGAAGGGCGACCGCGTGACCTTCTTCCTGCCCATGATCCCCGAGCTCGCAATCGGTATCCTGGCCAGCACCCGCATCGGCGCGATCCACTCGGTGGTGTTCGGCGGCTTCTCGGCCGAGGCGCTCCGTGACCGTATTGTCGACTGCGACAGCGAAGTGCTCGTATCGTGCGACGGGACTTTCCGCGGCGCGAAGGCGGTTCCCCAGAAGGACAACGCCGACAAGGCGATCGCTCAGAGCCCGAAGGTAAGGCTCCACATCGTGGTGAAGCGCGTCGGCGACAAGATCCAGTGCGCCTGGAACGACAAGATCGACAGGTGGTGGGACGACGAAATGGCGAAAGTTGACGCCAATTGCCCCGCCGAGCAGATGGACGCGGAAGATCCGCTATTCATCCTCTATACCTCCGGTTCCACCGGAAAGCCCAAGGGCGTCATGCACACCACGGGTGGCTACCTGACCTACGTTGCGTTCACCCACAAGATGATCTTCGACTACCATGACGGCGACATCTACTGGTGTACGGCCGACATCGGATGGGTCACCGGCCACAGCTACATCGTGTACGGCCCCCTCGCGAACGGCGCCACCTCCATCATGTTCGAAGGCGTTCCCAGCTATCCGGACTTCGGCCGCTTCTGGGCAGTCTGCGAAAAGTGGAAGGTCAACATCTTCTACACCGCTCCCACCGCCATCCGCGCCATCGCGAAGGAAGGCGACTCGTGGGTAGACAAGCACAACATCAAGTCCATCCAGCTGCTCGGTTCCGTGGGCGAGCCCCTGAACCCCGAAGCATGGAACTGGTACTTCAACAAGATCGGCCGCGGCGAATGCCCCATCGTCGACACGTGGTGGCAGACAGAGACGGGCGGAATCCTCATCACCCCGCTCCCCGGCGCGATCGACATCAAGCCCGCCATGGCGACCGTTCCCTTCTTCGGCGTGAAGCCGTCGATCGTGGACGATTCGGGCAAGCCGCTTGAGGGCGTATGCGAGGGCAACCTCTGCATCGACATGTCCTGGCCCGGCCAGATGAGGGGCGTCTACGGCGATCCCGAGCGCTTCTTCAACACCTACTTCGTGCAGTTCCCCGGCAAGTATTTCACCGGTGACGGTTGCCGCCGCGACAAGGACGGCTACTACCAGATCACCGGCCGCGTTGACGACGTTATCAACGTGTCCGGACACCGGATGGGTACCGCGGAAGTCGAGTCCGCCCTGGTATCGCATCCCAAGGTCGCCGAGTCCGCGGTCGTCGGTTATCCGCACGAGATCAAGGGCCAGTCGATCTACGCGTTCGTGACGCTGAACACCGGCGTTGCGAAGACCGACGAGCTCAAGAAGGAACTCATCGCCCACGTTCGCAAGGAGATCGGCCCCATCGCGACTCCCGAGATCATCCAGTGGGCGGATGCTCTTCCCAAGACCCGTTCGGGCAAGATCATGAGGCGCATCC
>JAGODF010000013.1 GCA_017998375.1 Spirochaetota bacterium | reverse complement strand
GGGCAGGATGGCGTGGGTCTCCGCGCCGAAGAAATTGTTGTACCATATCCCCAGCATCGCCAGCACTACCGGGATGTTCTTCTCGAATTTCTCCGTGCGGAAATGCTCGTCCATCGCGTGCGCGCCTTCGAGGAGCTCCTCGAAGTTCTCAAATCCCACCGCGCAGGCTATCGAAAGCCCGATAGCCGACCAGAGAGAGTATCGCCCGCCCACCCAGTCCCAGAAGCGGAACATATTGGCGGTATCGATTCCGAACGTGCGCACTTCCTTTTCATTGGTGGACACCGCAACAAAATGCTTTCCCAGGTGCAGCTCATCGCGAGCAGCGTCGAGAAACCACCTGCGCGCCGTGTGCGCGTTGGTCATGGTCTCCTGCGTGGTGAAAGTCTTTGAAGATATGACAAAGAGCGCCGTTTCCGGGGAAACTCTCTTCAGCGTCTCGGCGATGTGCGTGCCGTCCACGTTCGAGACGAAGTGGGGGGTGATATTCTTCCAGTACGGGCGCAGCGCCTCGGTCACCATGACGGGTCCAAGGTCCGAGCCGCCGATGCCGATATTCACCACATCGGTGATCGCTTTCCCGGTGTAACCCTTCCACTCGCCCGAGAGCAGCCTGCCGGAGAATTCCTTCATCTGCTGAAGCACCGCTTTCACATCGCCCATCACGTCCGCGTCGTCGGCGAGGACCGGCCTGCCGGAGCGGTTGCGGAGCGCCGTGTGAAGCACCGCCCTGCCCTCGGTTTCGTTGATGCGGCCGCCTGAGAACATTTTTCCGATCGCGTCTTTGAGTTTCACCTCGGCGGCAAGTTTCACCAGGAGCTTCATGGTTTCGGCCGTGACGATGTTTTTGGAATAATCGACGAGCATATCGCCAAAACGGATGGATAACTTTTCAAAGCGCCCTTTGTCTTTCAGGAAAAGATCTTTCATATACAGCTTTCCGGCGGTTTTGTAATGCGCGCGAAGAGCATGCCATGATTTCAATTTTGAGGGATTGATAGTATGAAGCATGGAACACCTCCAAAAGCGATGACTATACTATTCAGTTCCGCATAGTACAATGATATTTTCAATAACAATTACAGGCGAAATCGTTCACGAACAATGCGCAATCCAGGCTATCTCCGGGTCCCATGATGAAAAAATCGCATTTTTCCCGGTAAAATCGCCATTTTCAGCGATGATGCACTATATATTTATTGACAATTATCTGTCCGATGCACAATAGCTAACCGTATCATCAATCCCGCAATCCAATCAAGAGGAAGAAAAAATGGCAAAAGCAAAAAATGCGAAAAACGGCAAGGCGGCGAAAACCGCCAAGATGACCAAGACCCAGCTCGTTCAGGCGATCGTCGACCAGGCGAAAGACTCCGGCATGTCCAGGAAACAGGCCGCGGCGGCCCTGAACGCGCTGAACACGATCGTCGCCAAGCAACTCGGCCGCAGGGGCCCCGGTGAAATCACCATCCCCGGCATCGCCAAGCTCCAGGTGATCGTAAAGCCCGCGCAGCCCGAGCGCAAGGGAATCAACCCTTTCACGAAGGAACCGACCATCTTCAAGGCGAAACCCGCACGCAGGGTCGTCAAGGCCCGCATCCTCAAGGGAATGAAAGACGCGGCGATGTAATACGCAACGCCTGTATTCGGCACAGCATCCGCCCCGGAATAATCCGGGGCGTTTTGTTTTTCGCGGCGGCGCGAATCACGAACACGCGGCTACACGAGCCCCCTGTAGAATCCCCCGTCCACCTGCAGCGCAACGCCGTTGACGTAACCGGCGCCATCCGAGGCGAGGAACGCCACCACCTGCGCGAATTCCTCCGGTGTTCCTATCCTCCCGGCGGGGATCGACGCGTGGAGCTTCTCGTAAAAATCATCTTCCGTGCCGTTGCCGTCCGCAACGAACTTGCGCGCCAGTTCCTCCACGCGTTCCGTCTTTGTGTATCCGGGGCACACGGAATTCACCGTGATGCCGAACTGCGCCACCTGGTTTGACAGAGTCTTGAGGAATCCCAAAACGCCAGCGCGGGCCGTGTTGGAGAGGATGAGATTGTCCAGCGGCTGTTTCGCGGCAACGGAGGTGATGGCGATAATCCTTCCCCATCGGCGGTCCTTCATGCCCGGGAGGGTCTCGTAGCACAGGTTCACAGTGGAGAGCAGGTTGAGCTCGAGGGCGGAGCGGTAATCATCCATGGAAAATTCATGGTGCATGCCGGCTGGGGGGCCTCCCGCATTGCAAACGAGTATGTCGATGGAGCCCGATATATCATGCACTTCTTTCACGAGTTCCCTGATGCGATCGTGGTCCGTCACGTCGGCAGCGAACGCCCTCACATCCCCCTTTGTCCGGGATCTTATTTTTTCCGCGGCCTCCTCGATGCGCCCGCCGTCACGGCTGCAGATGGCGACATTCGCCCCTTCCATCGAAAGCCTCATCGCCGCCGCCCAGCCGAGGCCGCGACTCGCCGCAGTCACCAGCGCGGTTTTTCCCCTGACGCCAAGATCCATGTTATACCCCGACGCAATTGTTTGTTCAACGGATACTATCGGACGATATATCCAGGTACGCAGATTTTCAAGTGAATTTCCTTCCCAAATGACAATTTACGACACCGCGCATGCGTTGTTGATACGGATACAATAATCATTGACCACCAATCCCGGATACAGTACACTATCTCCCTGACACCACAACCCGGAGGTATGGCATGTTCAATATCAGGACGTTCATGATAAAGCTGGGCCAGGGCGCCGCAACGCTCGTCGCCGGCATGCTGATCCCATTGGCGGCACATCACCTGACGCGAAACGGCGCGGTCGTGTTCATCGCCTGGCTGTTTCAGCTGGCCCTTTTCGCCGCGGCAATGATATATTTCAGGGAAAAGATAAAGAACTGGCTCTGGCTCATTATCGTCGCGACCGCTCCGATACTCATGGCGCCCGTCATCGGTTCGCACTTCAACAGCCTGGCGCTCGCGCTGCTTCCGGTTAAAATGGTAGAACTGACCCGGGAATCGTTCCCTGTCATACGGCCAGGCATCAACACGGTGCTGGTGGCAAAGGGAGCGCGCGTCTACACACCGGGTGAAATCTGGTTCACGAAAACAGAAACTTACGAAGTGGAGAACCGCAACATCAAGGGGCAGTATGATACAAAGACCAGCGCCACGGAGTATCGTTTTGTACCCATCCTCTGGGCCGGCGACATGGTTAGAGAAGCGTTTGGGCTCCTGGAATATAACCGCCAAACAAAAGAGGATTTCAACAGCAAAGTATACAGTTACATGGAAGACGATCCGGAAAAGCTGCCGGTACTGTACCTGGTTCCCGGCAGTTCCGTACTGCGCAGCGAGGCGGAAGCGACCTTCCGGGAATCGCTTCATCGCCCGAGCTATGAATTGAGCGCGGGTTTTCTCCCTTTCGCCAATGCATTCACTTCGGAAGCGGCGCTTCGGGTATACGTCAGGTCACGCCTCATGTTGCCTGTGATATTTTTCTTCCTGGTGCTAACAGGATTTGTTATAATTCCGGCGATAACTATCGCACGAAAATCCTGAAAAAAAGTTAATTTCCCGGCCTCTGGATTCGTACTATAAGGAAAATAAACGGAGGGGCTTGGGACATGATAATCAAGACAACGATCAATATCCGGCGCGACCTGTTTGAAAGAATAGTCACGGCAGCCGAGCAAACCGGTGTTACAACCGGGGCGGTCGTTTCCGCACTCTTGCGTCATTTTGCCGACAGAGCGGTACGGAGGGAAGCGGCATGGTGTAGAGTACGGTATCAGCGACGGCAGCCCGGCGTCGAATGGAAAAGGATGCATTTCCAGCCGTGTATGGATGAATACGAGTACTGTATTGATTTGAGGAAGGTGCTGAAGTTTTCCGTGTCGTGTCTTGTTGCTTATGCTGTAGAGCATTTTTTAGATGAATTAATAGCACGCTGGGGTGAAAAGATTGATAACTATCACTTTCACAACTATGCAATGTCACAATTTAATGAAAATGGTGTATCAATCTGGATATATTACTGGGGAATCCCCCAAAAACTCATGACTCATACACAATAGCAGGTCATAAATCTATCACTTGCATCCAATACCGGACTCGCACCGCGCCTCCGGCAGATCAAACTACGAAAAAATCAATACTATACAAAAATTAAGCTAAACAAATTTATAGCATACTTCCGATGGTTATATCAGAACACAACAAAAGGAGATCATTATGAAAATCTACAGCTTTCCTGGAAATTACCAAAATTCGAAATCTACAAGACATTTTTACGAACACGGCACCAGTGCCCTTAAGCGTGATCGCAATGCCATGGACAGGGTGGAAATATCGGAAGAAGCGAGAAAACGCTAT
Organism: Spirochaetota bacterium; assembly: GCA_017998375.1. Lineage (GTDB taxonomy): Bacteria > Spirochaetota > UBA4802 > UBA4802 > JAGODF01 > JAGODF01. The sequence continues at coordinate 22,541 of JAGODF010000013.1, read as the reverse complement.
GAGGCCGCGCGCATCATCGAGTTAGATAAGATGCGGTCCAAAAGCATTGCACACAAGTATGAACCCATTGTTCGCGAAGCACTATCAGCGATGGAGCATGATATCATCCGCACAAGGAAAGAGCGTATTGCAGAACTCCAGGTCGCTTACAACAGTGACAACTTCGTAATAAGCGATGAAATGCTTCGTACTATAGCAAAAACCCTCTTTTAGGGCATATTCTGGACCTTGATCACATTATATAATGGGGTCAGAGCCCTTGATATTGCAACCTGATTGGTTATTATTACATTATCATGGGGTCAGAGCATGTTAAACGAGCACTCCCCCGGGCGTAAATGCGGAAAAACAGGGGGTCAGAGCCACCAGTTCCGGGAAAACCAGCGCCGGAAACCATTTATTTGCCGGAGAGATAATCCTTCAGCGCGTGATGATACTCACCGGAGGACACAACTTCATCGGAAGAGCCGTGATCAGCGAGGGCCCCATGATCACGGTACTCCTCCATGATCGCTTTCACGATATCTAACTTCCCACTGTTAGTCTTTACCCCTTCAGCCCGGCGGCGATACTCCCGCGCGACACGCAGGGACGCGCGGAAAAGCCCGTCTCCCGCGATAACGAGCCCCCAGCCCGCAAGTCTCCGCAGCCCCCCGACAAGCTCGTCCTCCGAGAGTACGTTGTGGTCAGCGTAATCCACGAAGGAAATGATCCCGCGCACGTCGGTACCGCCGGAGTACGTGCCCTCAAGCACCGCGAGGAGGATCAGGATGTCGGAAGTATCGAATTGCGCGTCGTCCCGTTCGTTCATCTCTCATCCTCCATCAATCAACATACCCGGAACCGGTAAAGGCGCGCGAGGGGAGATACCCGTGCCAGATCATGTCACTATTCCCCAGCATCCTGCATTCCCCGACTGAAGGCGTGCGGTAGATTATCCTGAACCGCTGGTTCCCTCCCGATACCGCGCCGATGGGCGCCCTCCTCCCATCACGGCTTTTGAAGTAAAGCTTCGGATCGGTGAAATCAAATATAAAAGTGCGCTTCTGGTCGGGCTGGAGCAGTATCACGTCAGCGTCCCGGGGCGCCCTTTTCGAGGGGACGATAGGGTCCGGTATCCAGTGCCTGTCCCTGTCGTTCCTCGTGAATCCCGTGAAGCCCTGCGGCTCCACGGTGAACGATCCGAAATCCGGAAGGTTCACCAGGGCCAGCGCTTTCCCCGAGACGTTGTACATCGTGAACCGGACCTGTATCACTTCCCTCCACCGGGAGCGCTGATCGCTCTTCCATCCGACATCTATGGCATGCGCCAGGGGACTCCACCGATGCCCCCTGATAACGGCGGTACCGTCGCCCCCCAGCGCCACTTCCACCTCCATGGGAGTCTGGGCGCCGTCACGGTTGTCCCATCTCCTTCCCATCTTCGCTTCCATCTCCAGCCCCCTGCCCTGCTGGACAAAATACGCCTCGATGCCGTATTTCATACCGATGGATTCCCTGGAAGAATACTCCGGATCCGCATACCATCCCTTGATGAAGGGCCCATCATCTGGTTCTCCCTCGGTGAGATACGACAGTTCCGCCAGGCCGCCTTCGTGCCGTTTCAGGACTCCGTAGAGCACCTGCCCCCTGCGAAGCTTCTTTGTATCGATATTCTTCGTGAAGGCGGGCCCCACGTTCGATATTTCGTACTCCAGTCGCACATAGTCGCCGCGGAACAGGTCGCGCGGATCCACCGGCGCCGTGCGCAGGTAGACCGTATCGCCCCACCTGGCGATCTTCTCGCGCTTCCCGCAAATGAAGAAGAGCACCAGAAACTGCAGGAGTATCGCCGCGATGAAAAGTTTTCTCATCATGACCGCACCTCCTGCGCCTTCTTGAACCGATTGTAGAAGGCGCCCACGGCGAAGATAGCGCCCCCCACGGCCAGGAACACCAGGCCGCGCACCACCAGGTCCTCGAAGAGGTCCGCGTAGCGCGTGAAAGCGAGTAGCGCGAAGAGCGCCACGCCGGCCGCCGTTTTCTTCGAGTTCAGGTTTCTCACCCCGTCCCAGATGAGGGTGATACAGTACGTCAGCAGGATGAGGTTGAAAATTCCGGCAAGCCCCCAGCCCTCGAAGCGCAGGTACGCCGGGGGGAGCGGTGCGTCCGGGTGACTGGCGGTCCTTTCTGCCATGAGGCGTTCTATCCTGATCCCTTCCGCGAACTTGAAGACCAGCACCGCTATCGAGGCCAGGACGCCCGCGGAGTCGACGAGTATCGCCGCGGTGAACCGCTTGTCCCGCAGATACCGCACCGTCAGCGCAAGCGCCGTCATCACCCCCGCGGCCACGCAGAGGAGTATGAAGTACTCGACGCCGCCGTGCCGGCCGAACTGCAGAAGAGCACTCCCGAGCTTCGGGAAGCTCAGGAGGTAGAGCATCAGCGCGTAGGGAACGAAACCCAGGATGGTCATTACCGCTGAGCTTTCGGGGAACGACTCGCTCGACGACAGGAGGTGTCCCGCCATGATGATGACTGCCGCGGCGAGGAGTATCACCGGCGCCGCGGCCCTCTCGTGGATGGAAAGCGCGTTCGATATCAGGGCTGCGAGGGCCGCGATGACGCCTACGGCGAGCAGGACCCTGGATTTTTTCACCCATGCCAGGGGCACCGTGCAGAGGATGATGACGACAGGCGCCAGGTGGAACACGTTCCTGAAATCATGGGCCTCGAAGCCGCCCCAGAAGGCGAGTATCACCGCCGCGAGGATGCACTGCGCGATGGACGGCATGGCCCACGCCATCGCCCAGGCGCCGATTCCCCACGCGAGGAGCCCGTTGGGATAATGTTCGTCGATATGATATACCTGCGCGATAAGCCATATCGCCGCGCCGAAGAGCATGGTCCCCAGGAGGCTCACTCCCTCGCCCAGCCCCTTGCGGGAACTCTCTTCCCGTGTAAAATGATATCCCGCCGCGTGGGCCGCGAGCATCGACGCGAAGATGAGCAGGAGCTTCACGTAGCGCCCCATCTTTTCCCAGTTGTAGGCGATGATAAGGATGAGACCCAGGCCGAAGATGACGGACCCCACCGACGTGAGCACAATCATACCCCAGTTTCTTTCCTCCGGAGCCGGATACCTGCCGCGCAGGGCTAGAGCCTGTTTCTCGTCGATAAGGCCGTCCCGTACCCACCCCTCGATCTCCAAGAGGAGCCACCGCACATGCATGGTCAGCTTCAGGCTCATTGATACGCTCCTATTCACATAAAGGCTTATCTGTTAACCGGAACTTGTAGCCTAGGCGCTTCTGGTCAAATATCAACCTAAAAATTATCGTGCCGCGGTATTTTTTATACGATAACCTCTGACAGATCCGGGATCGTCATGAGACCCCACTTTCGCGAACAGGTTACCATGTATCGCGCCGGCAGGTACAGGAAGGTAAATTTCACCAGGGACGATGTCGAGCGTAACAAGGATTCTGTGCGTACACTGACTCCCGCGAAGTGAACGCGAGGTGCTCCTCACCAGACATCCTCCGGAATATACGTCACACAACGTCTGAAGGGAACTGTTTCTGCCTGCTCAGTCGAAGAGCCGGTTCCCGTACTTCACCAGGACGCCAAACTCTCTGAATCCGCCATCAACGGTCCGGTAATACCGGTAATACGGCTCCGCCATGATGAAATGGCCTTCCCGTTCCCACGCCTTGAGGGGCACGGGCATGCCGAGGAACAGGTTGACGGCGTAATCACCCAGGTTCCCTCCGAAGATCCTCGAACAGCCGGCACCGAAAGCGAGGATGAACCAGACGCCCACCTCGCCGTAGGGCATGAGGATGTCCTCGTCACCATCAACCGCCCGGACCCCGCCGGAGACCCAGAATTGCGGGAGGCCCAGTGATATTATTCCGTTCGAACTCGTGGCCTCGTTTCCCATGGTGATATCGACGCTGTAGACGGGACTGCCGCCGGGGCTCCCGTCCTCGATGCGTCCGGCACCGGGTCCCAGTACCAGCCAGAACTCATCGCCCGCGGCCGCGGCGGGTGCAGATACCAACGAGTGCACCAGTATCACAGCGGCAACGAGTGCTGCACGATGAACAGTAATCACGATATGGTTCTCCTCATGTCACGGTGAATATCTCGATCATGCCTGATTTTCCCTTCACCTCGAAGGTGCCCAGATTGTGCAGTCTGAACCCATCACCCAGGCAGTCGGCCACCGCGCGCGAGACGAGGAGGCACTCGCCCGTCGTCTTGCACAGGCCCTCGATGCGGCTCGCCAGGTTCACCGTGTCGCCGATGACCGTGTACTCCAGGCGGCTCTCCACGCCGATGTTCCCCGCGAGGAGCTGGCCGTAATGTATCCCCACGCCTATCCGTATCTCGAAAAGCCCGCGGGCGCGCCGCTCGGCGTTCAGCGCCTCGACGGCCGCGAGCATCCCGACGCCGGCCCTCACCGCGCGCACCGCGTCGTCGTCCGCCGGCTCGGGCGTGCCGAACACGGCGAGTATCCCGTCGCCGATGAACTTGTCCAGCGTGCCGCGGTGCGTGAATATCACCCCCACCATCTTCTCGTGGTATTCCGAGAGGAGGCCGAGCACCTCCTCAGGCGAGAGGCGCTCGCTCAGCGCGGTGAAGTCGCGGATGTCGCAGAAGAGCACCGCGGCGTTCTGGATCACGCCCTGCGGCTTCATGAAATCGTCGCCTGCGCCCGCGATGGCCTCGGCGATCTTCGGCGAGAAGTAGCGCGAAAGCTGGCTGGCCGCTACCTCGTTGCGCGCAGCCTCGTAGACGGTGCGCCTTGCGATGCGCGTGATCATGAAGAGCGCGAGCCCCGAAGCGGCGGTGATGAAAATGTTCGCGATATACATGTTGATGTGCACCGAGTCGCCCAGGAACGCCCTGACGAAATCGCCGGTGACGGAGAAGCGCGGGTCCGCCGCCGCGTAGAAATAGTAGAGGACAAGAGCGATGGTGCTCCCCGCCGAGAAGACGGCCGGATAGAGCGGCTGCAGCGCTATCGCCTCGAGTATCATCATGAGATAGATCAGCACGGGGAGATAGGTCTTCAGGATGTAGGTGCGCGGGACGATGTCGCCGCCCACCGCGCTGTACCAGAGCAGTGGAAGAGGCATCAGGACGACGAGGTCCAGCAGCACGGAGGCAAGCCCCACCAGCCGGACGCCCCTCCTGCGGCGCAGAAAGTAAAGAAGAAAGAGCATGACGGCGATCCCCGCTAACAGGATGATCGTCGTGATGACGAGCTCCCTGAAGTTCTGCGTGGTCACCGTGAGGGCCAGGATGGCGATCACGGCACATACGACCTTGGCCATCAGGAGGAACCGTATCCCCCTGATCTCGCGGTCGAGAATCATCCTGTCGGTGCGACTCATGCGGTCACTTCCTCCCGCCAACGCGCGCGCGGATATCCTCCGCCTTCTTCAGGCACTCATCGCCGCGCGCCGTATCGCCCCCTGCCATGTAGATATACCCGATGTTGTGCAGAAGATTCGCGTAGTCCAAGGTATCGGCCAGCCCCAGCTTTTCGCTCAGGGCTTTCGCTCCGAGGAAACGATCCAGCGCCTTCTCCCTCTCCCCGAGGCGCCAGTGGGCCAGGCCGATATTGTTCAGGAGGATGGCGTATCCCGGAGTTTCCGCGAGGCCCAGGCGGTCGCGTATCTCCTTCGATTTCTCGAAGCTCTCGAGGGCCTTCCCGTTCTCCTTCTTCACATGGTAGATGAGTCCCATGTTGTTCATGAGGGAGGCGTAGTCGGCAGTGGCGGTGAGTCCCAGGTCCTCCCGTATCTTCTTCGACTTCCCGTAATACTCCATGGCGTCGCCGTCCCGATCCACGTAGGAATAGAGGACCCCGATGTTCTGCATCAGGTCGGCGTAACCGTCTCCCGTGGCGGCGCCGGACATCGAGAAAACGTCCCGTGCCTTCGCGTAATAGAGTGCGGCTCCCTTCACGTCGCGCCGCAGCCAGCAGGCGGTGCCGGCGCCGGACAGCGTCAGGGCATATTCAGGAGAAGACTCTCCGGCTCCCAGCATTGTCCTCTCCAGCGCCGCGTCGTACGAGGCCATGGCCCGATGGTAATCGCCCTTCCCCCACCAGGCCGTTCCCATGGCGGAAAGGATTTCCCCCTCCAGCAACGGATCCATTCCCGTGGAATTTTTTCTATAGCTCAAAGCGCCGTGGAGATACACAAGCGCCGCGTCGTAGCGCCCCCTTTCCAGAAGTGTTCCACCCTCCGCTGCAAGATACCGGGGAAGCCGCTCCACACCTTCGAGGCCGCGCTTCCCCAAAGCGCTCTTGTACATCGACGCGTAGAGGCGCGCCTCCACGAACCGGTTCATCACCGCCGCGGTCTTCGCGGCGCCCTCCAGGGCGTCCAGGTCCGCATCGTTCAGGGCGACAGCCTTTTCGTACAGCGCGAATGCCTTCGGGGGATCGGCGTGGCGGAGCTTTTTCGCGGAGGAGAGGTAGTCTGTGGAGAAAGGTTCGTCGTCAGCATATCCATATTGAAATGGCAGGAACACACAAAGCGCAACAATGACAGCCATTACCACTTTCATTGAAGAATCCCCGCAGCAATTATAATAGACTTGTTGCGAAACTGCCGTCTCGCGCTCGCAGGGGATTCCTGCGGGGGGCTTTTTAAGGGGCTTCACCCCTTAAACCCCATTTAGACTGGAGTTATGCACCAAGTTCAATAAATACTTAATAAAACCGTTACGACATCATATCGTATTCCGCGGCGGAGGGCAATTACAATTCGAACAGCAGCCCGGTTGTCATGGAGGCAAAACGCCCGGTATCGTTCTTCTCGAAGAAAAAGGTGTATGATATTCCCGCGGTCCAGTGGAGGGGGCCGATAATATTTACTCCGGCAATAATGCCCGCCGTCAGAGCCGGATCGAAATAGTATTCCGTCTGCGCCGGCCCTCCTGGAGTGTCCGACGTAGTTCCCTCGACCATGTGCGCCGCGTACCCCGCCGCGGCGTGCGGCATTGCCCACGCTCCCCGCGAAAAATGGAAATCCCAGCCGAAGCCCAGATGCAGGAGACCCAGCCTGGACGACTCCACCGATTCCATGAGACCGGTCTCCTGGAGGGCGCCAACTCCGGCGATCATCCGCATACCTCCACACCGCTCTGTGCCGATGATGAAGTCGGCTTTTACTCCGAATCCGTACTCCGCGAATCTGCCGTAACTTCCGTCGGGGCGCGCAGCCATGGCGGATACACCGATGTTCATGTTCCAGGATGAATGAGCACGGGTTTCTGCGTTTCTTTCCTTCGTCGCGATGTTACCCGCCGGCAGCGGCACGGGAATTTTTTCATAATGCCGAAGTATCCTGTTCGCGATGTTCCCAGCGGCCAGGATGATTTTATTCTCAGACGCTGCTCCTTCCGCTGTCTGATATTCAGTTGCCCCCGTAAAGGAGTTGAAGACCCAGACCTTCACGGTGAATGCGTCGGCCAGGGCGCTCTTTTTATCCGCGGATCCGAAATTTTTCATGATGCGCCGGGCGGACCGGCTCACGGTGCCGGTAACGACATGGTGGGAACCGTCGGCAACGCCTATCCGCCGGGCACATGCTCCGTCGGCGCATGTTTCGGCGCTATCTTTCACCATGAAAGCGCCGGAGCCCTTCATACGCGAGCTGAGCGCGTTTCTCGCAATTGCAGCCGACTCAACGGGAAGATTCTCCTCCTTGAATTGCGCTATGGTAAAGCGGTGGCGCGGTGTTTCTGCAGTGATTGCAGTTGCGAGGGCAAAATTGATAATAACGGATATTGTGATTATGCTATAAAAACTATTCTTTGCCATTCCTTTTCCCAAGTATATAAATGCATCCCGGCCGCTTGTCATTCCCGCTCAGGCGGGAATCCATGTGTAAGTATGATGTGCACAGCTGATTCAGCTGCTGCTGTATTCTCACTTTCAAAAACCATCCCAGCTTTTGACATGGTGCAAATATAATCAATACATTTTGCATTTGTCGTTGACAATATTCATTCCCCGGCTCCATGGTAACGATCACGTTTTACCATCACCTATCAAGAGGTTCCCATGCGCCACCGCGGTTTCCTTGCACTTATGACAGCAATTCTGTCACTGTCCATCGCCTGTAGCGACATGCTTGGAAAGTATGACGATGAAGTGACACCTTCCGGCGGTTTTACCATTAATGACGGAGCCGCAAAGACTATATCGCGCGCCGTCACACTTTCGATGGACATCCAGAACGCAACCGAGATGCGTTTCAGCAACGACGGCGCGGTGTGGTCCGAATGGGAACCGTACGCTGCATCGAAATTGTGGGACCTGGCGCTGGGCCCGCAGTTGCAGACCGTGCGGGGGGAGTTCAAGAGCAAGGAAGGAAATACATTATCAGCATCCGACAATATTGATCCGTTCATTGAGGAGAAGATCGTTGCGTCAATTCTAACTCCGTCTTCGTACTTCGGTGGAGGTCATTGGAATTTTACCGCAGCAAATGTAGCATTGTCACATGACGGCAAAACACTTATCGCGGCCTCTTTTCCGAATAGCAAAGTATTTGCATATAAGTGGGTTAATAATCAATGGAACGAAACGATAGTTGTATCTCCACATGCAAGCCCCATCGCCTTTGGCAACAGTATAGATTGCACCCCCGATGGAAAAACCTCTATCATTGGAGCTATAAACAATGCAGAAGCTTATTTATTTTCATGGGACGGCAGTTCATATGTTTATCAGAAAACATTTACTTCTCCAACACCAGCAGTCACAAATGATTACGCAGTGACTGTAGCCATTTCAGATAATGCGGAGAGAGTTGCAATTGGCTCCTGGCATAATCTAAACATGGGAGCGGTGTATTTGTATGATAAAAATGGCGGTAGTTGGAATGAAACGAAATTTATTGATCCAGAGATTGTTGATGGCAATGTTTTTGGACTTGGTGTGAATATTTCTGGAAACGGCAATACAATCGTTGTTGGTTCTCCGAGCAAGGACAACAGGAAGGGGGCTTTATATATATATCGTTGGGAAAATAATAATTGGAACATGGTTAAAATATCTACCAAAGATGGCGTGAATGACGACCTATTAGGCAGGCAATTAGGTATTTCATACAATGGGAACAGAATTATTGCAGGCATGAGAATTGCCTCAGCCGGCAACTTAAATCAAGGCGCCGCCTACATTTTCGACTGGAATGGTTCGGCATGGATGGAAACGAAACTCATGGCTGCAGATGGTTATGCAAATGATAAATTTGGATTCTGCGTTTCAATGAATTCCGACGGCAATACGGTAGCCGTTAGCGCGCCGGGCCCGCAAACCGGCGCATTGGGAAAGGCATATATTTATAGATTTAACGGGACGATCTGGAATGAAGAAAAAATAATGTCCGCCTCTGACGGAACCACTGGAGATTTTTACGGAAATCTGGTATCCATATCGGGTGATGGATCAACTATTGCAGTTGGAGCTCCTATGCGTGAAAGTAATCGTGGAGCGGTGTATGTATACTAATCAATGCCCCCGTCGACGCGCTTGATGATCATATGAGATGCTCGGTTTTCATTTCAGGAAATATTGTCAGCAGCAATGCCGATCCGGGAAGAATCTAGCATGAAATCATGGCATGTAAGGAAAATACTCTGAGAGCTCACCTTCGGCTGACGGAGTAACTGTGCTAATTTTATAAAAATAAGGAATACCAGGAACTAAACCGGTATCATCAAAAGCAATCGATTGACCATATGCAGTCGTTGAAACTTTATCATATGGTCCATCAGGATTTTTTGATTTATAAATGTTATAATGTGTAATTCCTCCATAGTTTGGCGACACACCAGCAAACCATATTTCAATCGTAGCGCTAGGATTGACTGACCAAATTATCGTCATAGGCAACATATCTATTTGGGCATTAATTTCATCACCAGGATTCAGATTCAATTCAACATGCCCACCCCAATTGTTTCCATACAATGACGTACTGTTATATCCGATGACTGTAATTCTTCGCGCTGAACCAGCAGGCAATTCCACGAATATTTGTCTATCAGTTGTAGGTATATCAAACTCAATGCTCTCTAAATCCGGTGCAGTAATTTTAACTGTAAGTTTGCTCCAACCATACGACCATGTTGCTCCCGCCCACGCACTCGGAACAAACCACCTGAAAACTCTTTCGAAAACGGAATTCGAGCTCTGTGCCGCCCCACCCGGTACATTCACCAGCTGTATCCGCACAAGCGCCGTATCGTCTCGGGAGCAGTTCATGGTGAACATAGGCGCCAGCATCAGGAGCGTTATTATAGCAACAAGGTGTTTTCTTTTCATAATCGGTACCTCGCTAAAAGATCACTTCAACATGCGTGGATAGAAGAATAATATATTTATCCATACTTGTCAAGTTTATATCATATTCTAATACTCAGGGAATTCAAATCAGGGTAAAAAAAGAGGAAAGCAAAACCCGGATAGGCTTATTTCATTGCTTTGAAGAGTGACTTTCTTCCGATTTTTTATTCAAAATAGAAAATAAATCAATAAGGTGGTTGCTCATACATAATGGGATCTGATAACTCACCCTCCAAGATGCTCGTATAAACGCTAACGGTATAATAACACGCATCCCCCGGTACAAATCCGCCACTATTATCATCTATATATTCAAAACTATTAATTCCAACCGAATTACCAATTGGTTTAAGCGGACCTTCTGTTCCTACATCAGACCTGTAGACTCGGTATCCGATAACGCCATACAGGGTACTCTCCGGATTTTCTGTAATCGAACTCCAGTTAACTTTTACCCTAGAAACATTCTGATCGAAATACGCAGATACATATACTATTGGAAGCATATTTATCTGAACATCCCTTACATCGCCGGGATTCAGGTCAACTTCGGCATGTCCACCCCAGGTTTTATCCATTCCCTCCCCAAAGTCCTGGAATCCGTATACAGTGATTTTTCTCTGCGGACCGGCGGGAACTTCAATAGTAACAGCCGAATCCATGGCGTAAGGCATATTGAAAACGACATCCTCAAGATCGGGCGCGGTCAGAATTACCTGAAGGTCGGTATTCGGATAATCCCATTGTGCGTACGCACTCGGCACCAACAGCCTGAACACCCTCTCGAAAACCGAGTTAGAATTCGCCGCCGTCGACCGCGGCATATTTTCCAGCTGAATCCTTACTATCGCCACATCGTCCCGGGCGCACCCGGATATGAAAAGCGGCGCCATCATAAGAACCGCTATTGTTATCGCCAGTATTCTTCTTTTCATGATATGCAACCTCGTACGAGGATTATTTACAGATTTCACATTAATGGTAAGATAATGACGGCCGGCACCAATGTCAAGCCGTTCTCATCACCCGGCGATTTTTCGTATAGCCCACTCCAGGCCAAAGCGGTAGCCGATCCTCCGCCAGAGAATCGCCAGTGTCGTGAGCGCCGTAATGAAGACTATCAGGAGAGTCCGGGCCCATGTTTCCGAAAGGTTTTCGTACAGTCCCGTGAGACGGATGAGCTCATTGAAGAGCACGATATGGATCACGATCATCGACAGGGAGGTCCGTCCCAGGCAGGCCGGGGGGTTGCTGTCGCCGAAGGGCCGGCGCCCGTCGATCCACCGGAAGGTCACCAGGGCCAGGAGCGACGCGCCGGTGAGGATGAGCATGAACGGCGGCAGTGGCGGATAGAAGTGCGGAAGGAGCGCGAAGGCCCGGTACCAGCGCCCCCGTATCATGAAGGAGTGGCCGCCGCCGTAGGCGAGCCAGAGCGCGGCTCCTCCCATGGCCAGGGCTATGCCGGCAACGTATATCGCCCTCCATTTATCCTTGCGCAGCATCCGCCCGGCCCAGAGGCCCGCGCAGAACACGCCGAGCCAGGGGAACACCGGAAAGTGCCCCTCGAAGAGGGCCAGGCGCGGAAGGCCCCCGTGGAGCCCGGCGTTGTTCATGTGCGCGTCCCCCACCATGAGGGGCGTGGCAAGCCACGTCTGCCCCGCCGTCGATACGGCAAGTGCAGCCAGTCCCGCGAAAGCGAGCATCCACGGTTTCAGTTTCAATAGAACCGGCGAAAGGAAAAGGCAGAGGCCGATAAGATGGAGCACGTACCACGTGGCCGGGTCGAACCATCGCGGCGACACGAGGTTAAGGAGATACCCGGAGGCGACGATGGCCAGTCCGCGCTTTACGAGGGTCCGCCCTCCCGAGGGATATCTTTCCATGAAGAGCACGGCGCCGAGGCCCGCCAGGGTCACGAAGATCGGCGCCGCGAGGTGGCCGGCGACGTACATCGCCATGAGGTCTGGGTGGCCGTCGCGCACCTGCGAGTACGTGAGGCCGAAGCCTCCCCAGAGCCACACCGAGAGATGCTGCTGCAGCATCAGGAGCACGGCAAGCCCACGGAGAGAGTCGATCCAGGGGAGGCGTGGTGCTGATGTAACGCTGTTGTTTTTCAAAATAGAAAAAAGGAACCGCGGATGGACGCGGATATTTTATTGCACTGTCATTCCGGCTGAAGCGAAGCGGAATGCCGGAATCTCTTTTTATATTTACAAATGGATTCCCGCGCAGGTGAAAATCACAGGAGTTACGGGTAGACCTTCGGTATCGGCGCCGGGTCGTTCCGGTACATGATCCAGTATGGCTCGTCGGCGTTCGATGCGTCGCGGTTTTCACCCTTGCTGACTTCTATCGCTTTGGGATAGTAGTAATCGCCGGGCTGGGCGCAGATTGTCCCGTAACCCGGGACCGTGTAGCAGGTCTCGGTCGTGAGGGTCTGTTTTTCCTCGTAATAGCCCACATCGTCACCCGCCTCAACCTCGCCGTTGCTGTTCTCGTCGATGAGAGAAAGGAGGTAGACCTTCCCGTCGAGCTTGTCTCCCTTTATCTCTATCCCCACGTGGATGGCCGGCAGTATTTCGATGCTACGCGGGTTCTGGAACGGATTTTCCCTTACCGCGCCGTCGTAGTTGTCGAACTCCGGCGGCTGGAATCGCGCGACACCCAGTATGTAATCGGGATCGATCTTGATATCGTAGGATCCCGACGATGTGAGCGATACCTGCGCTCCCTTCTCATGAACCGCCAGGACCACCTCCTCGGTGGTGAGAATGTTGAAGTCGGTACCATAGGTGACGTCGCCCTCGTCTATGGCGTAGGCAATCGTCGCGTCGAAGTCCCGTATCTGCCGGTTCACGCTGATGTCGAGACCGCGGTTCTCGCCCTCCTTCAGGGTATACTCGAGCTTGTAGGTTTTACGATCGATATAGAAGCCGATGAAATCGCCTAGGCCCGGCGAGGGAATGTTGTTGAAGTCATTGTCCACGAAGGCGAAGATGTAGACGGTCTCGCCCGACTTGAGTCCCAGACCGCCGAGGTCCACATGGTAGTAAGGATCGGTCCCGTCGATGCCGAAGGCGCCCACGATGGACGTCTCGGGGCTCGCTTCCAGGGCCGCCAGGTCCGCAGTATTGGTCACGGCGAGCATCACGGGCCCGGAAATGCCGGCCCGGACATTCTCCAGGTCCACAGTGCCGGAGAGGAACACCTCCTCGAGGTCGCTCCCGCAGCGGGGAAAGGTTATCGCCAGCGCGGCGATGATCGCCAGTGTAAGGTAACGCATGTCATCCATCCTTGCGGTTTCACGGACACTATCAATCTACCCATGCGCGCCCGTTATGACAAGCCGTTTTTTACCACGGCGCAATTATAATCCCGGCTGCCGTGGGACCGTTACGTCGGTTGGGGAGATTTTTTTGAACAACGGCTTCGCGCGTGATATTTTTTATTGTGACAGGCGCACCCTTGCCGCAACGAAATATCCCCAGGATGCGAGACCATGGCATTGATTCACTGGAGCAAGTCACTTGAAACCGGCGTGGAAACCATAGACATCCAGCACAAACGGCTGCTGGACCTGCTCAACAACGTCCACGAGGTGATGGTGGAAGGTCGCGATTTTTCCGAGCTTGATGATATTTTCAAAAAGCTCCTCGACTATACCGACTTCCATTTCCGCCACGAGGAGGAGCTGTTCGATCGGAACAATTTCCCCTTCGCCTCGGGCCACAGGAAGGAGCACGCCCGCCTGAAAAAGGAAGTGCTGAACCGCATGGAGGGCTACCGCGCGGGGAACATGGAGGCCATGGATCTCCTCGCTTTCCTGGTGGACTGGCTCCAGGACCACATCAAGGGCGTGGACATGTCTTTCGGCAACTTCATCAAGCACAGGAACTGATCACTTCCGCTCCTTCTTCACGTGCCCGACGAACCGGCCGAAGGTGTCGTACAGTTCCCGCAGTTCGTCCCCCTCGCGGAGCGGCCTGATATCGGGCTCCCGTCCCTCCATGATGTCGTTCATGTGGCGCTCCATGAGCATCGCCGGGCCGATGATCCTGTGCGTCTTGCGGATGATGATGATGAAGAGCACGGCGCCCTGGAGGATGACGATGCCCATGATGGAGAAGATGAGCGCGTAGTTGTCACGGATGATGCTCTCGATGGTGTTGATATTGGCCGTGCTCATCGACATGCTGCGGTCCACCTCGCCCATCATACGGTCCGTCGCGCTGTTGAGCTGTTCCACGGTGCAGCTTCCGGTCCTGGTGAGGACCAGGAGGGTGCTGAACGCGTTATACTGCCCGGTGAGCACGTGCTTCTGGTTGACCACGGTGCCCTCGAGCCTGTGGTTGTTGTAGACCGCCGTGGCCGCTATGACGGCCACCAGGACGGCGAATATCACCAGCACCACCAGTATTATGGAGAACGTGGTGCGGAGCTGGAACTTCTTGTCTATGAGGACCTGCTTTCTTTTTACCATTATCCACCCCGTTGCATCTATCCCCTATACAGCACCCCCTGAAATATTCAAGAAAATATTAGACTTGTCGCGAAACTATCGTCTCGCACTCGCAAAGAGCCCCTGCGGGGGGCTTTTTAGGGGCTTCGCCCCTAAGACCCCAATTCAAAACGGGAGATTTGCAACAACTCCATTCTTCTCTACCATACCCCCATTTTGTCTTGACTTTTGCAATCTTCGCCCGTATTTTTATCCGGCTTCCCGACAAGCGCACCCTATACCGGCCACACGGAGAATCCCATGAAAAAAATCGCTATCATCCTCCTCGTCACCTGCCTCGCGCTTCCCCTCGCGGCCAACGGGCCGAGGGACATGGTCATCCTCGTGCATCCCTTCGCCAACGCCGGCGACTCGAGGTACGCCTGGCTTTCCGCGGGCATGGCCGACAGCGTCATGAGCGACCTTCTGCTGGTGAAGAACATCCGGGTAATCAGCGAGAGGGACAGGAAGAAGGGGCTCCAGGAGATAGAGTTCAGCATGTCGGGCATGGTGGACGAGCAGAAGGCCGTCAAGGCGGGGAGCATGCTGGGGGCGAACGTCATCTTTACCGGGAGTTACACCGTCATCAACAACAGTGTCCGCGTGATCGCCAAGCTCATCGACGTGAAGACCGGGGAGATGGTGAAGACCGCAAAGCTCGACGGCTCCCTGGACAACATCTTCCAGCTTCAGGACCGCATAGTCATCACCCTCCTCGCCGAGGCGCAGAAGGCGGAGATCCGCGACATCCGCCCGCCGGTCATCTCCGATCAGGACAAGCGCGCAATCAGCGACGCGCCCAAGACGACGTTCTCCGCCTACGAGTGGTACTCGAAGGGATTGAACATCCGCTACACGAACCCGCGGCAGGCGCTCGAATTTTTCGAGAAGGCCATCGCCATCGACCGCAACTACGGCGACGCGCTGGAGCAGGCGGGCTACATCGCCGGCGTGAACTTCAGCCAGTTCGACCGCGGCCTGGAGTACCTCAACCGCGCCGAGGCCGCCTTCCGCAGCCATCCCGGCGCCAACACCGAGAAGTACGCCGGCGTGATGATCTCCATTGCGTCCATCCACTGGAACAGGCAGGACCTCGACCGCTCCCTCAACTATTACTTCAGGGCGCGCGACACCTACAGCAACCTGGGCAAGCGCCTGAGCTTCGGCTACGCCAGCTCCGTCTGGGGAATCGGGCTCATCTATTACGGCAAGCGCCAGCTCGCGGAGGCGCTCCGCTGGTACCAGGAATCCAAGGAAGTGTACGATTCGCTGGGCATGCAGAACACGTCGAGCTACGCGGACCTGATGACCAACTTCGGTTCCGCCTACTACAGCATGTACCGCCACAACGAGGCCTTCGACTACTACTCACGGTCCAAGCGGATACTCGACGACCTCCAGCTCCAGAACACCACGGCTTACGCCAACGCCGTCTGGGGGCTGGGCCTCATTCTCTACGAGCGGCGCGACTACGACCAGGCCCTGGAGCACTACACCGTGGCGGAGCGATCCTTCATCAACCTGGGGATGCGGAACTCGGCCACCTACGCGACCTTCATCATGAACATCGCGCTGGTGTATGAAAAGCAGAACCGGTTCGACGAGGCGCTCGACTACTACGGCAGGTGCCGCTCCATCTACGACGCCCTGGGCCTTCGCAATTCGCTGAACTACGGCAACCTCCTGATGAACATCGGCGTGGTGCACCAGCGCCGGAACAACCTGGACCAGGCGCTCCGGCACTTCACCGAGTCCAGGGACGTCCTGGCGCGGCTGAACGTCCGCGAATCGCAGAGCTACGCCAACGCGCTCTACAACATCGGCACCGTCCACGACCGGCAGGGGCGGAGGGGCGAGGCGGCGCGCTTCTACCGCGAAGCCGCCGGCATCTACGAGCGCATCGGCAGCGCGGAGTGGAGGGACCGGGCGCTCAACCGGGCGGGGGAACTCGAGCGCTGACGCCGACGTTCGGAACAGTCAGAGGGGAAGGTATCATCCGCCATGAAAAATCTTTTAATAACGTGCCTGATATTAATCGCCGCGACAGCGCTTCCCGGCGGGGACGCCGCGCTGCCCGGACACACCGCCCTCGATGACGACGAGGAGCTCCTCATCTTTCCCGGCTACACGTACCGCGATCCGACAAGCGGCGCCGCAATGGCGCACTTCCACGCCTGGATATTCGAGCCCGAGGAGGGAAGCGTCAACAGGAAACTGCTGCTGAAGTTCCTGGGAGGCCGACTGGGAGGCGAGCTCTCCGAAGGCGAAAAGGCGACGCTCTACCGTCGCGGCGCGCACCTCCTGGCGGACCAGGAAGGCGGCGAGCGCGTGGCGGTGAGCGTCGGGAACGCGCACTACGATCTCGGCGACACCGACGCCAACGGCCACGCCGTGAAGGACGTTCCATTGCCCGCGGCTCCCAAAAACGGAAAGGCGTCGTGGTTGGAAGTACAGTCGCGCTCGAAAGACAGGCTGTACCGCGGCAAAGTGCTTGTCATCCCGGAGACGGGAATCTCGGTGGTGTCCGACATCGACGACACCATTAAAATATCAGAGGTGCTGGACCGGCGGGCGCTCCTCCGCAACACGTTTCTCCTTCCGTTCCGCGCGGTCCCCGGTATGGCGCGCCTCTACCGCGCGTGGCGCGACCGCGGCGCCGTCTTCCACTACGTATCGGCGGGCCCCTGGCAGCTCTACCGCCCGCTCGCGGATTTCGTCGAGTCGGAGGGCTTCCCGGCGGGCGTGTTCCACATGAAGAATTTCGGCTTCTCGCGCAACCCAGCCGCGCTCTTCGATCCCGCCGACGAGGTGAAGATACCGGCCATCACCGCGCTTTTGGAGCGCTTCCCGCGCCGCCGCTTTGTCCTGGTGGGCGATTCCGGCGAGCGCGACCCGGAAATCTACGGGGAGATAGCGCGCCGCTTCCCCGGCAGGGTCATCGCCATATACATACGCAACGCCGGCAACGAGCAATCCGGTTCGCCGCGCATGACGGCCGCGTTCCGGGGATTGAGCACGGTGCGCTGCGTGCTCTTCGAAAGGCCGGAGGAGATACCAGGAGGCCTTCCCCGGTAAGCAGTACGCGGCGGTTAAAGCTGGTACCCCGCAATCCAGAAAAAATCACACGATAATGATAACGATCTCAATAGAAATAACCCCCACCGAGAAGGCGCGCCTCCTAAACTACTGTGAGGGCGTCCACGACTCGGGCCACTGGGGCGACGGGGCCGTGGAGCTGCCCGATGAGAAGATCCTTGCGGAAAAAATACAGGCCGCGGAAGATTCGCTCGATCTCACGCTCCGGGACGTGGAAATACTGAAACTACACATCGAGGATTCCACCGATCACGGGTTCGTCCTGCTGCCGGAGGACCAGTCGATACTGCTGAAGCTCGTGGAAGCGCTGGAACACGGCCTCAGGACCCAGCTCGCCGTAGTCGATCATTTCGAGGAAGTTTTACAGTCGGTGACCGGCATCGTTCCGGCAAACAGGCCCTGGTCGGAAAAGGAAAGGGAAACCGCCGGGAAGATCGAAGGCGGCCCGGAAACGGCGCCCGAGGCTCATCAGGCCGTCGATTCGGCACAGGACGCCGCAGCACACGAAGCTCCGCGCCGGAGAGAAGCGCCGTCCTCGGCGATACAACCGCAATTGGAGCGGGAATCCATATTCACACGGCTCCGGAAAATGATCGCCGGCACTCGCCCGGAGCTTTCAGCGCCCGATATCAACATCCGGGCCAATCCCGCCGAAGGGGAACTCACCCTGGACGAGCGGATCAAGAGAGCCAAGGCCGCGGCGAAACGCCTCGGTAAAATGCGGTGAAAGGAAACACGATGAACACTGCGATTGAACCTCTGTGCGAAGCGCACCGCGTGCCGGTGATCGACATCTTCAACTACTATATCGAGAACACATTCGCGGCGTACCTGGACCGCCGCGTGCCGTACGAATTCTACGATATCTTCCTCTCCATGATGAAGGGCTATCCTTCCGCCGCCCTGCTCGCCAATGGCGTCGACGTCGCCGGCTTCTGTTTCCTGCGCGCGCACAACCCGCTCCCGACCTTCGCCCGCACCGCCGACATCACCTACTTCGTGCGGCACGACCACACCGGCGCTGGCCTGGGCACATTGGCCCTCGCCCACCTCGAAGCGGCGGCGCGCCCCATGGGAATCGACACCATAATGGCAAGCGTCTGCTCGCTCAACGTGCCGAGCCTCAGGTTTCACGAGAAAAACGGTTTCAGTGAATGCGGCAGGTTCGCGGGCGTGGGGAAAAAGTTCGGCAGGGACTTTGACGTGGTCTGGTTCCGGAAATTCATCGCGTGAATACAGATACCTCCGCCGCGCCTCCCGGCACGGCGGAGAGCAATCCGCGCCTTTTCAGCAGGCCGAAAAGCGCCCCTGGAGGCGGGTCTGCATCCGGTGCTCAACCACCACGAGTTTCACAAGACCCCGGTATATCGCCTTTTCAGCGGGGCTGAGCTTACTTCCCCTGGGCACCAGGGAAGTAAAGAGGGCGATATTCACGACTCTCATAACAGGGTAGGCGATTCTGATCATCCATTCGGTCATATCTTTTCTCCCGTTACAGCTTCTGCTATATATATCGATATAATTATGCCTCATTACCAATAATTATCAAGTATTTTTTTACAAAAATCATGTCTTGTGTGGTTAATATTATT
This sequence comes from Spirochaetota bacterium, assembly GCA_017998375.1. Lineage (GTDB taxonomy): Bacteria > Spirochaetota > UBA4802 > UBA4802 > JAGODF01 > JAGODF01. The sequence goes on along the minus strand of JAGODF010000013.1, from coordinate 2,998 downwards.
GACATATAGCCATATTTAACGATATGGCTATACATATGAAAACGACAATTCAGATATCCGACAGCTTGCTCAAGGAGCTTAAAAAAATCACGCGGCAGGACGGCGAGACGATGAAATCCCTCGTCGAAGAGGGTTTGCGCCTCGTCATCAGCCGACGCGCCAGGAAGGAGGGTTTTCATCTCCGAAGGGCCACCTTCAAAGGAAAAGGGCTGCAGTCCGGAGTAAGCGGGGCGGGTTGGGACGAAATTCGCGAAATGAGCTACAACGGCAGGAATTCGTGATAGCGGTCGATACCAACATACTGGTATACGCGCACAGGGAAGATTCTCCCTGGCACGAAAAGGCTTATTCGCGCGTGACCGGGCTGGCTGAAGGGCGTTCTCCCTGGGCGATACCCTGGCCCTGCCTGCACGAGTTTGCCGCCATCGTGACACATCCCCGCGTCTATGCACCCCCCACCCCGCTCGCTGCGTGCATTGACCAGATCGAGGCCTGGCTCGAATCACCAAGTCTCGTACTCCTCTCCGAGATGGAAAATTATTGGCTCCGCCTGCGGACATTGATCCAGGATGGAAAAATCGCGGGGCCCAAAATCCACGACGCCAGGATAGCGGCTCTCTGCCTGCATCATGGGGTGAAAACCCTCTGGACTGCCGACAGGGATTTCAGCGCTTTCGCCAGATTGAAAGCGGTTAATCCTCTGATAGAATAAACTCTTCATTTCGCGGCCGGTAAACCGGTATGAAAACATCTTGACAGGGCGCGATTCCGGCGGAATATATATCTCACACTTGTCCGACAGGAGAACACGCCATGACCGCCTTCCAGCTCACCATCCCCGCCGACAACAGGCCCGGCTCCCTCGCACGCGTCACGTCGCTTCTGGCCAGGGAAAAGATCAACATGCGGGCCATCACCATCACCTCCTTCGGCGAGAGGGGATACTTTCACATTGTGGTGGACGAGCCGAAGCGCGCCCACCAGGTGCTCACGAAGGAAGGGGTGGAGTGCCAGCTCAAGGAGATCCTGGCGGTCCTCATCGACGACAAGCCCGGCAGCCTCGACGCGCTCATCCAGCTCCTGGCGAAGGAGAACATCAACTGCGAGAACGCCTACGGTTTCGTCCTGGAGAGCCGCCAGAAGGCCGTGTTCGTGGTGGACGTGAACAAGATGGAAGAGTGCCAGGCGCTGCTGAAGAAGGCGGGCTACAAGACGCTCGACGCCGATTCGCTCAACGCCGTGGAGCCGTTCCACTACATGCGGTACTGATTTCTACCGCACCAGCGACGGCAGGAAGAGCGCGATCTGCGGGAACGGGATCAGGAGCAGCGTCGCGATGATGAGGGCGATGAGCATGGGCACCACGCCCCTGAAAATCACCTCCAGCGGCACGTCGCGCGCCACGCCGCTCACCACGTAGACGTTGATTCCCACCGGCGGCGTTATCACCCCTATCTGCGTGACCATGACGATAATCACCCCGAACCAGATCGGATCATAGCCGAGGTGTATCACCACCGGGTAGAAGATGGGTATGGTGAGCATGATGAGCGCCAGCGCGTCGATGAAGCAGCCCCCCACGAGGAACACGCCGATTATCATCAGCATGACGACCGCGCGGTGCAGGTCGAACCCGGCGATCCACTGAGCGATGTCGAAGGGGATCCGCGTGACCGCCATGAAGTGGCCGAAGATGGTGGCCCCGGCGACGATCATCATTATCATGCACGATATCCGCGTGGTCTCGCCGAGCGCAGCGGTGAAGCCCTTCCAGTCGAGCTTCCTCCGGATGAGCGATATTACCAGCGTCCCGAAGGCGCCGATGCCGCCCGCCTCCGTGGGCGTGAAGATTCCCGCAAAGAGCCCGCCCATCACCATCGAGAAGAGAACGATGACCTCGCCCAGGCCCGCGAGCGATTTCAGTTTTTCCTTAATCGTGGACTTCGGCCCGGGAGGCCCCAGCTCCGGGTTGAGCCGCACCCAGATGAGCACCGAGGCCATGAACATAATAGTAAGCAGGACGCCCGGCAGAATCCCCGCGATGAAGAGCTTGCCGATGGACTGCTCCGTGAGAATGCCATAGACGATGAAGACGACGCTCGGCGGGATGAGGATGCCCAGGCTCCCGCCCGCGGCGACGACGCCCGTGGCGAGCCCCGGCTTGTAGTTGTAGCGCTTCATCTCGGGAAGGCACGCCGCGCCCATGGTGGCCGCCGTCGCGTTGGTGGAGCCGCAGATGGCGGAGAAGCCCGCGCAGGCGCCGATGGTTGCGATGGCGAGCCCGCCGGGCAGCCTGCCGATGAACTTGTACGCCACGTCGAAGAGCCTCCCGCTGATGCCGGAGTGGAACGCGAGCTGTCCCATGAACACGAAGAGCGGTATCACCGTCAGGTTGTACGATGCGAAAGCCGAGAAGATGTCGTTGACGATAAGGTGGAGCGCCGCGTCCATGGAGACGATGGCGCCGAAGCCGATGAAACCGATGATGGCCATGAGGAAACCGATGGGCATCCGCGTGAAGATGAGGACGACCAGCGCGATGAGGCCGATGAGCCCGATAAGCGTGTTGCTCATTTCTTCAGCACCCCCCGCGTTTCCCTGGCGAAATTAAGCGCGAGGACGAGGGAGAGTAGCGCACAGCTCACCGCGATCCCGAACACGAACGGGTAGGTGGGCATCTGGATGGTCGGGGAGACCTCGCCGCTCGCCTTCAGTTTCAGCGCGAAAATGAAGCTCTGCCACGCGAGGATGGCGAAGAAGACCGTACCCACCAGTTCGTTGATAGCGCCTATCACGCCCCTCGCCTTTTCCGGCAGCTTGTCGTACAGGAACTCCACGGCGATGTGCCCCTTCTGGATCGAGGTATACCCCCGCGAGAACGAGATCACCAGCGAGCCGAGCAGCCCGACGATATCGATGGTCCCGGGTATGGGATGGCGGAAAAACCTCAGCACGACATCGACGACGATGACCGTCATGATCAGCACGACGGACACCG
>JAGODF010000279.1 GCA_017998375.1 Spirochaetota bacterium | reverse complement strand
GCGTATGAGCGAACGTGACGACCGAATAAGCCTCCGGCATATGCTCGATCATGCCCGCGAGGCCTTTGACATGACGCGGGACGTCAATCGCGAGCATCTTGATCATGACCGCAAGCTGCAACTCTCCCTGACACGTCTCGTCGAGGTGGTGGGGGAAGCCGCTACGCGCGTTTCACCCGAAGTACGGGAGCGGCACCCCTCAATACCATGGAGACAGATAGTGGCGATGCGCAACCGCCTGATTCATGGATATGATGTTCTCGATTTCGATGTACTGTGGAATACGGTTACCCTGGAGATGCCCCGGCTTATCGCCGAACTCGAGAAAGCGCTCGGATCGGATTGATACCGTCTTGTAGTTTTAACCCGCACCTCACCCCCCGGCCCCCTCTCCCATTAAGCTCGGAAAAAAGGAGAGGAGGAGAATTACGTAATGAGCATAAGGTTTAAGAGCCCTCTCCCGCGGGAGAGGGCGCGCCGGCGGCGGGGTGAGGTCTAAAAGCCCTTGCCCGCAACGGCCATGGTGAACGCACGACATCGAGACGCCAAACCTTCCCGGTCTTGCGGAGACACGGATTTCGTGGACTGGCATAAAATAACCGCCTATGTATCACTCCTCATCGATCCAGTGAATGGCGAATCTGGCAAGCTCGACCCCGGATTTCAGGTTCAACTTCTTTTTTAACTTCTCCCGGTAGGTTCCCACGGTCTTCACGTTCAGATTCACCCGCTTCGCGATCTGGTGGGTGCTGAGGCCGAGCCCGATGAGCTCCAGCACTTCCAGTTCACGGTTGCTCAGGTGTTCCACCGGAGATTCGCCCGAACGGCTCTTCTTTTCAAACTGGATTGCAAGCATTCGCTCGGTCATCTTCTCGCTGAGGTACAGTTTCCCTTCCAATACCCGGCGAACCGCCTCCAGCAATCGGTCGGCCGGTTCCTGTTTCATTATGTATCCCTTCGCGCCGGAGCGCATGGCCCGGTCCGCGTATATCAACTCGTCGTGCATCGAGAGCACCAGTACCGGCACATCGATCCTGGATTTCTTCAGGTCTTTCAACAACTCGATCCCCGAGACGTCCTTCAGGCTGATATCCAGCAATACGAGGTCCGGTGTGCTCTCCCGTATCTTTCCGACCGTTCCCTTCAATTCATTCGACTCGCCGCACACTTCGAGATCATCGGTCCTGTTTATCAACAGCGCCAGTCCCTCCCGGAACACCGCATGATCGTCCACTATGTATATACGGCGCTTGACGTTTCTTTTCATATTACCCGCGCCCGGCCGGATTACGCAGCGAACAGCGAACCACGGTTCCCGATTTATCGCCGGCCCGTATGCTAAAATCACCCCCGATGAGATCGGATCGGTATTTCATCAGTTTTATGCCCAGTCCATCCGCTCCCTCACGGTCGCCACGGTAGACGATACCGTCGTTCGCAATCTCCATCGTCAGCTCGTCTCCCCTTGTGGTCAGCTCCATGGTCACCTGTCTGGCCTTTCCGTGTTTCACCGCGTTGGTGATCGACTCCTGGGCGATGCGGTACAGATTTATCGCGGTCAGATCGTCATGCAACGCGGGCGGCCTGGTATATTTCAATCTGCAGGAAATGCCGTACATCTCCCTGGAATCCGCGGCGAGATGCTTGAGGGATGAGATGAAATTCTCAGCGTTCAGCCGTACCGATCCGAGTCCCCGGGCGGTTCGGCGGATCTTTTCTATGGCTTCGTTGATCAGCTGCAATAATCGATCCCGATCCGCCGAGCGGCCGGCCCCTTTCGCTCCCTTCGTCCGTTCGAGCATTTCACATCTCATCTTGACCGCGATGAGGTGTTGTCCCATGTCGTCGTGCAGGTCCTGGCCGATGCGCCGGCGGATGGTCTCCTCCATCGAAAGGATCTGCCGTTCGAGGTCGATTCGTGTATCGAACTCCTTCTTCAGCCGGGCGTTGTATTCTTCAAGCTTGGTAATGATCGAACGGTCTATTTTCTTGATGAGCAGGCTCAGGGCCGAGACCATGATGAGGGAAAAACTGAAATCTATCAGCACTCCCCTTACGATACGCAAAGGCATATTCATATACACATGCAGCGATATAAAATAAACGATGCCGAACGCCAGGAAGACGGCGGGAAGGATGATGAGCCACCGCCAGCTTCCGAAGAGCGCCGAAAAGAGCAGTATCGCGAAAACATAATAGAGCGTGTTGATGTGATACGCGGGGGCGAGACCGGAGAATGTGTCGAGTATGATGAAGACAAGGAGCCCGCAGGTCATGACGGTGACGAAGAAACCGGCGGTCAGAGCATAATGCCCCCGGTAGAGCAGTATGATTCCGCACGCCATGGCGAACGTTTCGGCGGGTATGATCAACAGAGGCTTTTGCGAAATGGAATAACCGCTCAGGAGATTGGACGCCAGCAATCCCGGAAGAAATACAATAAGGGCGATACTGAAGTACAGGAGAAGACGCGCCTTGATGCGGGTATCGTACTCCGCCCGCGCATAGCGTTTATCGAGAATCGTGACAGGATTCAACCCCATTCAGCTCCCCTCGCCGTGATGCGTACCGCATACTTTCGGATTAATGACCAAACCGTTTTAACTTGAAAAATCAATTCTTATATTGTGATTACGTTTATTTATTTATAGGTAAAAAACCTATAAATAAATACTCCGATCCATTACCGCGGAATACGCCCTCCCTGTATTTATCGATTTGAAGATGTATGCAGTGCTATACCCGCGTAAAAAAAGAGGTGCGCCGCTTTTATATCCGAAGGGTGGCGATCTCGGTGTGAAATATACATTACCGCAATAAGGGGGGGCCATGGCATCTGAAATTATCGTCATCAATTCCGCGGATAACGTGAGCGTGGCGGTCAGGGATATTCCGAAAGGCACGAAGGTGCCGGTTCCCGGTCACGATGACATCATGGTCCTCGACACGATCCCCGTCGGCCACAAGATCGCTCTCTGCGATCTCGAAAAGGGGGCCGAGGTGATCAAGTACGGCCACGGCATCGGCAGGGTGAAGGAGGACGTAAAGCGGGGACAGTGGATCCATCTTCACAACATGATAATCATCGAGGAGGAACGATAATGGAGACCTTTATGGGGTATGAAAGGCCCGATGGGACCGCGGGCATACGAAACCACGTTGCGGTGATGGCCACCGTATCCTGCGCCAACGGGGTGGTGCAGCGTATCGCCCGGGAGGTCCCCGGAGTAATACCCTTCATGCACACCAACGGCTGCGGTCGCGGCGGATCGGACCTGCTGATGCACAGCAAGACGCTGCAGAATCTGTGCAGGAATCCGAATATCGGCGGTCTCCTCATTATCGGCCTGGGGTGCGAATACGTCACCGCCGAGAGCCTCCACCTGGTGACCTCGCTCACCGGAAAGCCATGTGAAAAGCTGGTGATACAGGAGTCGGGCGGCTCCGCGAAGACAGCGGAACTGGGGGCATCGATCGCCCGGAAATTGATTCAGGAGATGAGCCGGATGAAACCGGTACCGCTGAGCTTCGACAGGCTCACCGTGGGGCTGGAGTGCGGCGGGTCCGATGCCTTCTCCGGGCTTACGGCGAATCCCGCCATCGGGGTCGCCGCTGACTGGATCATCGACCGGGGAGGCCGCGCCGTTCTCACCGAGGTTACCGAAATGAAAGGAACCAACAGGATTCTCATGGACCAGGCATCCTGCGAAGATGTTGCCCGGCAGATCGACGAAACCATTCGAAGGACCGACGCCGAGGCGGAGGAGATCCTGGGCGATTTCGCGAAGATTTCGATCTCACCGGGCAACATGGACGGCGGCATGAGCTCGGTGCTTGAGAAATCGCTCGGGTGCATCGTGAAGGGGGGCGCCCGGCCGATAACCGAGGTGGTGGAATACGGAGCCATCCCCGCTCAAAAGGGGCTCGTGATCATGGACGGTCCGGGATACGACACGGAATCGATGACAGGCCTCGCCGCTTCCGGATGCCAGATCATTCTCTTTTCCACCGGCCGGGGTACGCCGGTGGGGTTTCCCGCGATCCCGGTTGTGAAGATTTCCAGCAACAGCGAGCTGTATCGGAAGTTTTCCCCGGACATCGACGTAAACGCCGGGATGGTCCTGGAGGGGAAATCGATCGCCGACGTGGGAAACGAGATCATCGATTTCATACGACGCGTCGCTTCGGGTGAGAAAACAAAAGCGGAACTGAACGGCCAGGAGGGAATACTGTGCATGTACAGCAAGCATCGATCGTTCTGAGCCCGCTTAAAACCATTCCATATGCATCATGCACGATAACGGGATAGCGGGAGGATACATGAACGACAGAACAAGGGGAACACGGATAACGGATCTCGTACGCTCACAGAGAGATTTTTTCAACACGGGAGAAACCAGGCCGGTTGAATTCAGGATGGATGCGCTCCGCAGGCTGCGGGATGCCCTGAAGCTGCACGAGGAGGAGCTGCTGGCGGCGCTGCACGACGATGTTCGCAAGCCCCCCTTCGAGGCGTTCATCACCGAGGTGGGGCCCGTCATGGATGACCTGAAGCATGCGGTGAAAAACCTGGTGAAATGGATGGACCCGGAAAGGGTAAAGACGCCGCTGAGCCTGTTTCCGGCGCGCTCCCGGGTTTACCATGATCCCTATGGGGTGGTGCTTATCATCGCTCCCTGGAACTATCCCCTGAGCCTGGTCATAGCGCCGCTCATCGGGGCGCTGGCGGCCGGGAATTGCGCGGTGCTGAAAACATCCCCCCTCGCCGTGGCCACCACGGCGGTTCTGAAAAAGATTCTCGGCGATCTCTTCCCCCGGAAGTATGTCGCCGTTGTCGAGGAAGAGAGAGACATCAACACGACGCTTTTAAACGAAAAATTCGATTACATCTTCTTCACCGGCGGGGCGTCGGTCGGGCGCGAGGTTTATCGTGCGGCCGCCGGGAACCTTACGCTGGTAACGCTGGAACTGGGCGGCAAGAGCCCCTGTATTGTCGCCGATGATGCCGACATGGCCCTGGCGGCGCGCAGGATCGCATGGGGTAAATTTGTCAACGCCGGCCAGGTCTGCGTTGCGCCGGACTACCTTGTGGTGAGCGAGAAGATAAAGGGAGGGCTGGTCGAGGCCATAATCCGGGAGATACGGAAATTTTACGGGGACGATCCTTCGAAGAGCGAACATTACGCCAGGATAATATCGGACCACCACTTCAGAAGACTCACCGGACTCATGGAGGGATGCACTATCGTTCACGGCGGGCGGACTGACCCGGCGGACCGCTACATCGCCCCCACTATTATCGACAACGTGAAACCGGATCACCCGCTCATGAAAGAGGAGATATTCGGACCGCTGCTTCCCATCATCACGACGGATTCGATCGATGACGCCGTGCGCCTGGTGAAATCGATGCCGGAACCGTTATCGCTGTACCTGTTTACCGGCGACCGCGCGGTACGAGAAAGAATTATTCGCGGGGTACCCTTCGGTGGCGGGTGCGTCAATGACACCCTGGTGCATGTGGGGAATATCCATCTACCCTTCGGC
>JAGODF010000278.1 GCA_017998375.1 Spirochaetota bacterium | reverse complement strand
AGCTGGAGGAGGGGGAGCGGCGCTACCGTCTCCTGGCCGACAACGTGAACGACATGATATGGGCGACGGGCCTCGACCTCGCGTTCACGTATATCTCCCCGTCGGTGACGAGAATTTTCGGTTTCAGCGTCGAGGAGGCGATGGGACTGACGTTCGACAGGTGGAACACGCCGGAATCGTTCCGCACCGTCGCGCGGATATACGCGGAACAGATAAAGCTCGAACAGGAGGGAAGCGCTGACCCGAACCGGCACGTGACCGTCCAGCTGGAGCACTACAGGAAGGGCGGAACGGTGCTCGACGTGGAAGTCACGGTCTCGTTCCTGCGCGACTCCGACGGGATAGCCGCGGGCATCGTGGGAATCACGCGTGACATCAGCGACAGGATGCGCGTCCAGAGGGAGAAGGAGCAGGTCCAGCAGCAGCTCGCGCAGGCCCAGAAGATGGAGGCGATCGGCACGCTGGTGGCCGGTATCGCCCACGACTTCAACAATTTCCTCGGCGGCATCATGGGGAGCCTCGACCTTCTCGGCTGGATACTGAAAAAGGAGAAGATCGAGAACCGGGAGGCCGTGGATAATTATCTGCAGATCGGCATGGATGGGTCGCGGCGCTCCGCCGATCTCATACGGCAGCTCCTCGCCATCTCGCGCAAGCACGAGATCACGCTCTCGCCCATCGACATCAACGTGTCCCTGGGGCATGTCCTCGAGCTGTGCAGGAACAGTTTCCCCAAGACTGTCACGCTCGATTTCCGCCTGGGCGAAACGCCGCTCGTGGTCCTCGCGGATCCGCTCCAGATAGAACAGGTCCTCCTGAACATCTGCATCAACGCGTCACATGCCATGACGACCATGCGTCCCCCCGGGAGCGGGCAGGGCGGAACCCTCACCGTGACCGCGGACACCGTCGCTTCGGGGGAGACCAGGGGGGAATTTTTTCCGGGCGGCGTGATGCCGGCGGGCACCTACGTGCTGGTGCGGATAACCGACACCGGGGTGGGGATCGGGGAAGACGTGCGGAAGCGGATCTTCGAGCCGTTCTTCACGACGAACAAGATGAAGGGCTCCGGCCTGGGGCTGAGCACGTCGTACAGCATCGTCCAGCAGCACCGCGGCGGCATTGACGTGAGCTCGTCGCCGGGGGAAGGTTCCACCTTCTCCATCTATCTCCCCGCCTACGCCGCGGCTGACGGCGGCGCGCCCGCGCCGGCGGCTGATGGCGACGTCGTCCGCGGTTCCGGGACGGTGCTCGTCATCGACGACGAGGAGAGCGTCATCCGCGTGGTGAAGGGTTTCCTGGAACAGAGCGGCTACACGGTGCTGGGCGGCAACGGCGCGAAGAAGGGGATCGAGATGTTCAGGAAGTGGCACGGTGAGATAGCGGCGGTAATAGTCGATTTTTCCATGCCGGAGAAGTCCGGGCTGGAGGTGTTCGGCGAACTGAAGGGGATCGATCCCGGCGTCAGGGCGATCCTCGCGTCGGGGATGATAGACCAGGAGACCAGGGCGCTGGCCCTGGGCATGGGAATAAAGGACACCATCAACAAGCCGTTCCTCGCGCGCGAGCTTTCCGGGAAGCTGAAAGCCGTCACCGGATAGCGGCCCCGCCGAGTTACAGCACCACCTTCTTTTCGAAAAGCGCGTCGACATCCCCGGAAGGATAACCGAGCCATTTCTCCAGGACGAGCCTGCTGTGCTCGCCGAGGCCCGGCGCCGGCATGCGCAGGCTCCCCTCCGACTCCGAGAACCTGAAGGGAATACCGGGGACGTCGATGTCGCCGTACTCCGCGTGGGAAACCTTTTGGAACATGCCGCGCAGCTCCAGGTTCGGGTCGGCGTTCACCTGGTCGCTGGTGTACGCTATCCCGCAGGGAATCTTCCTCTTTTCCAGCAGGGCGATGATCTCGGCGGAGTCGCGCGCGGAGGTCCATTCCTCGATGATCCGCACCGCCTCGTCGTGGTTCTGTATCTGGACGATGAGGTTGCTGAATTTCGGATCCGCCGCCAGCTCCGGGCGGCCCATTGTCTCCGCGAAGTCCTTCCACTGCCGCGCCGTGATCGACACGATGGCCACCTTGCCGTTCCGCGATTTGAAAAACCCGTAGAACGGCATCCGGTCCGCAGAGTTCAGCACGTCCTTCGGCGCGCGGCCCAGCTTCCCGGCGATCTCCTCCGTGATGGGGGCCAGCGCCCGGTCCATCATGGCGCGGTAGTTGCTGGTGTACATCACGTCCTGCATGGAGAGGTCGATCATCTGCCCGCGGCCGGTCTTCATCCGGTGGATGAGCGCCAGGAGCACCGCTATCGCCGCGTAGGCGCCGGAAGTGAGGTCGCCCCAGTAGTTGTCGGGCATGAGGAAGGTGTCCTGGTCGTTCCAGAACTGTCCCCCCACGGCCTGGGCGATGATATCGAACGCCGCGCGGTCCGGCGCCGGCCCCGTGGCGCCGAAGCCCGATATCGCCGCGAAGATGATGTTCGCGTTGACCTTCCGGATGTCGTCGTAGCCCAGGGCGCTTTTTTCCAGCGTGCCCGGGATCAGGTTGTGGACGAGGATGTCGGACGAGGCCGCGAGCTTCCGTATGATCTCACCTCCCTCCGGCGTTCTCCAGTCCAGGGCGAGGCCGTACTTGTTGCGGTTGAACACCGAGTAGCAGCGCTCGGCGCCCGGCATGAGCCTGAAGATGAGCCGCAGCGTGTCGCCGGTGGGCGGCTCCACCTTCACAACCTCGGCGCCCATGTCGGCGAGGATCTGGGTGCAGCGCGATCCCGAGATGAACTGGGTGATATCGATCACCCTGATGCCGGAAAGAATCTGCATGGACGCACCTCTCTGTATCTACGGGATGATGTGCTGGGAGCGGCTCCTTGTATCAGGCGCGGCGGAAAACCGCAAGACTATTTTACGGCGCGTGGGGGCGATAGCGCGCGCGGCCCGTGCGGGTTGAATTTAATTGGCGGAAAAAGAACCGGTACGCGGAAAATGATTGTACATATCGGCGGGGGCCAGGTATAATATGTACACGCACGGCGCGGGACGGTGTGATATCGCCCGCCGCGCATGCGACACTCATCCAGACTTCCGCACGCAATAATGGAGAAACAGATGAAGACGGGACTGCGTCAGAAATGTGTTTCGCTCGCCGCCGCGCTCGCCATGGCCGGGGGACTCGCCGCCTGCGCCGATGACATGAAGAACGAGTTCATTTCCGCCGACCACTCCGTGGCGCGGCTGTCGGTGCTGGAAAAGATCACCGGCGCCGAGCTTTCCTCCGCGAAGTCCAGGCTCGTCATCGCCTACGGGCACACCTCACACGGGAGCCAGATCGTCACGGGCCTCGCCGGGCTGGACGCGTTCATGACCGGCAGGGGGCATCCGGCAGGGACGTACGCGGGCCTGAATCTTCGTGACAATCCGTTTTCCGGCGCGAGCGACCTGGGCAACCCCGATCGCGTCGCCTGGGAGGCTGCGACGCGCACGTATCTCGACGCGCATCCCGAGGTGAACGTTATCGTCTGGTCCTGGTGCGGGGAGGTGAGCGACGCCACCGAGGCCGATATCGACACCTACCTTTCGCTGATGAGCGGCCTGGAGCGCGATTACTCCAAGGTCAAGTTCATTTACATGACCGGGCACCTTGATGGAACCGGCCTTGACGGCAACCTGCACCTGCGCAACGAGCAGATCCGCAACTACTGCCGCGAACACGACAAGCTGCTCTTCGACTTCGCCGACATCGAGACCTACGACCCGGACGACGTGTACTACGGTGACAGGCACCCCGCGGACTCCTGCGACTACGACGGCGGGAACTGGGCGACGGCGTGGCAGGCGGCGCACACGCTGAACGTCGACTGGTATAATTGCGGTTCCGAGCACAGCCAGCCGCTGAACGCGAACATGAAGGCGTACGCCTTCTGGTGGCTGATGGTCTGGATTGCCGGGGGCTCCTGAATGTGCCCGTAACAGTCCCCGTGTACCGGGGATCTCACCCAATTATCGATTGACATCCGTCCCGCGCGATGTCCCGATTTATCGGCCGCCTTTCCGGCGGCCGTTTCCGCATCACTCCCTGAAAGGAGCGCCCGATGAAACACCTCTTTACACGCAAGCCCATCAGCCTGATGCTCCAGGAGATGGAGGGGGATAACCGCCTGCGAAGGGCGCTGGGGCCCGTGGCGCTCACCAGCCTGGGGATAGGGGCGATCATCGGCACGGGGATCTTCGTCCTCACGGGAATCGCCGCGCACGACAAGGCGGGGCCGGCGCTCATGCTCTCCTTCGTGGTGTCGGGCCTCACCTGCGTGTTCGCGGCGCTCTGCTACGCGGAGTTCGCCTCCCGGGTCCCGGTCGCGGGATCGGCGTACACCTACGCCTACGCGACGCTCGGCGAGTTCATGGCGTGGATCATCGGCTGGGACCTGGTGCTGGAGTACGCGGTCACCTCGGCGACGGTGGCGCACGGCTGGTCGCACTATTTCCAGAACTTCATCGGCATCTTCGGGATCGCCCTCCCGCCGGCGCTCAGCCGCGCGCCGTTCGACTTCGATCCGGCGACGGGCTCATTTCTCGCGACGGGAGCGATCGTCGACCTGCCGTCCATCGTTATCACCCTCGTCATCACCGCCGTGCTGGTGAAGGGGATCCGCGAGAGCGCCGGCTTCAACATCGCGATGGTGGTGATAAAACTCGCCGCCGTGCTGTTCGTGATAGCCGTGGGCGCGTTCTACATCGACACGGCGAACTGGCGGCCCTTCGCGCCGTACGGCTATTCCGGCGTGAGCTTCTTCGGCCACACGGTTTTCGGGCAGGCGGGGCCGGGCGGCACGCCGCTGGGAATGCTCGCCGGCGCGGCGATAATCTTCTTCGCCTACGTGGGTTTCGACTCCGTGTCGACGCATTCCGAGGAGGCGCGGAACCCGCGGCGCGACGTGCCCATCGCCATCATCGTGTCGCTGGTGATATGCACGGTGCTCTACCTGGCGGTGTCGGCGGTGCTCACGGGCATGGTGCGGTACGACAGCCTGAACATCGACGCGCCGGTGGCCGACGCTTTCCGGCAGGTGGGGCTCACCTGGGCGCAGGTGATCATCTCCATAGGCGCGCTCACCGGCATGACCTCGGTGCTCCTGGTGATGATGCTCAGCCAGCCGCGCGTGCTCCTGGCGATGGCGCGCGACTGCATGGTGCCGGAATCGTTCTTCGGCGCGGTGCACGAGAAGTTCCGCACACCCTGGAAGTCCACCATCCTCACGGGGGCCTTCGTCGCCCTGCTCGCTGCGTTCCTCCCGCTGCGCGTGCTCGCCGAGCTCACCAACATCGGGACGCTGCTCGCCTTCGTCATCGTCTGCGCCGCGGTGCTGGTGGTGCGGAAAACACATCCGGAAATGAAGCCGTCGTTCCGCGTGCCCTTCGTGCCGTTCACCCCGATTCTCGGGATGCTGCTCTGCCTCATGCTGATGTTCTCGCTCCCGGTGGAAAACTGGCTTCGGCTGGGCGCCTGGTTTGCCGTCGGCATCGCCATCTACTTCGTCTACGGGCGCCGCCACAGCGTGATGGCG
>JAGODF010000012.1 GCA_017998375.1 Spirochaetota bacterium | reverse complement strand
CCAAGTCCTCGTCCGGGTCGAAGATGTTCACTTCGATGGTGCGCTCGGTGTTCGCGGATGCAGCGTTGGTCCCGATGTTCAGCCTCCCCTTCGCGGGCCGCGACCGCCCTATCATCACCCTCACCGCGTAGACGCCGTCCTTGGGGACCACCTTGTCCCGGTCTGACGGTACCACGTTCGCGGTGGGAAAACCGAGGGTCCTCCCCCGCCCCGCGCCCCTCGTCACCTCGCCCGAGAGCGTATAATTTCGCCCCAGCAGCGCGGCCGCCGCGGCGATGCCGCCGTCCTCGAGTTCCGCGCGGATCCAGGTGGACGATATGGGCCGCGAGTAGAAGTTACGCGGCTCCACGCGCGTGACGCCGAAGCCGCGCCGGTGCGAGAGCTCGCGGAGGAACTCGAAAGTGCCTTCGCGGTCCTTTCCGAACGCGTGGTCGTAGACGACGACGATGTGCACCACGCCCATTTTTTTCAGGACTATGTCGTTGATGAATTCGGCAGCCGACATGGAGGCCATCTCCCGCGTGAAATCGAGGAGGATTATGTTCGATACGCCCAGGGCCCCGAGCGCGCGGACCTTTTCGTCGGTGGTGGTGAGGATGCGCGGCGGGGTTTCCGGGGTGATGACCTTCCGGGGGTGCGCAGTGAAGGTGAGGACCACCGCGTCGCCGGAGGTCTGCCGCGCCTCGTTGAGGAGCGCCGACACGATGCGGTGGTGCCCCACATGGACACCGTCGAAGCTCCCGATGGTGAGCACGGGGCTGGTGAAGGCGCCCTCGGGAATGTCGCGGAATATCCTCATGTACGGCACTGTAGTGCGGAACCGGGCCCTGTCAATGACAAATGGGCCCGACCGACAGGCGGTTTTTTACCGTTGACAGGGATTTTTGTTTTCACTACATTATTCATGGTTCGATAATAATGGTAATGATTCGCGGGGTTTCATTATTAAGCCCCCTGTTTACAGATGCATAGAATTTACGGTGTATGATGATAATTACAAACGCCATCCAGACGGCTAAACGGACAATTTCAGTTGCTGTATTAATGGCTCTCTTCGTCATTATCATCATTTCTGGTTCACTCGCAGGAACAGATATAATTGTCAATCTCACTCCACCCCTCACTGGGTATGATTCAACCGAACTTGAAATACAGGTTCAAGATCGCTCTGACCTGAATGGGCCCCTGCTCGCAAATGCATTCGCTCTCGCAAACATATTAGGTTATCCGAATGGTTCGGCGACTATCGGGACATTCCCTCACTTTGAAATCGGGGTATCAGCCGGTGTCGGTTGTACAAATATGGAATATTTTGACGATACGAGCGATGCATCAAACAATGGCAGTTTTCCCATGATCATTCCGAATCCCGTCCTTCACTTTGGATTTGGGCTAATAGGTGGACTTGATTTCATTGGAAAGATCTTCTCATTTGACAGTGGGATGTATACGCCATCCTATGAAAACGACTTGGCAACGCCTGAAGATTATAGTCTTTATTCGGTAGGTGGACGTGTTCGCTACAATATACTCCCTCGCTTTACCATCGTTCCGGCACTCTTTTCTTTTGGCGGAGTAACAATCGCCGCTGGAGGCGATGCGATGATCGGCAAGATGAAAGTACATGGAGAGTACGAAACTGTTTACAGCAATATAGAGGTTACTGATGGTGGTACAACATATCCATTAGCAGATGTAACCTTTACTGGAACATATGATGCTGAAATTTCATGGAAGGTAATATCAGGGACAGTTACAGCGATTGGGTATTTTGAGTTTCTGACAATTATCAATTTATATACTGGTTTTGGCATAACCCTCGGAACCGGTTTTTTTAAAGCCGATTTTAATGGTACAGGTTTGTTAACAACGGCAGATGTTGGCTTTGGAACCGATGTGGGCGATTTAATCTTCACATCCTCCAACAAGTACAAGGCACACCCGTTTATCCCCACTTACATCCTTGGCGCGGAAGTGAGCCTCTTCTTCATCAAGGCCCACGTGGAAACGATGGTGAACCTCTACACCGGCAAGGACGTGACGGCTCTCTTCGGCGTGCGCTTCGAGATCTGATAATCCGCCAGCCGGATTTCGCTTCCGCCGGAATCACCCCAATTTTCTGTTTGAAAAATTCCCGCCGCGTGCTATACCTGTATCATCCAACCGAACCGGAGGCACCATGAAACGATTGACCATTGCCATTATCCTCGCGGCAGCGTGCGCCGCCGCTCTCATCATCCCATCGAAAGACACCGGCGGCACGGCCTTCGCACAGGCGAAAAAAACCCTCTACTACTTCTACGGGAGGAACTGTCCGCACTGCGCGCAGGCAGCGCCAATTGTGGACCGGCTGGGCCGCAGCTACAACCTCAAGGTGGAAAAGTACGAAGTCTGGTACGACGCGAACAACCGGAACAGGCTCATCAAGATGGGGAAGGAGCGCGGAAAAAACGTGCAGGGCGTACCGACCATCATTATTGGAAGGGGCGTCTACACGGGATCGAGCGGGCAGAAGATGGAAGATGTGGTGAAGGCGAATTTGAAGTAAGATTCCTTACGGGTTGTCGAAATGGATAGGTCATCACGAGGAGGCCGCAGGCCGACGTGGTGATCCCTTTCCCGGGAAAAGGTTCTGCCGTACAGGAGATCGCCGCGCTGCGCTCGCGATGACAAGCGATGATTTACCGCGCCACCACGACCTTCTCGTTCTCGTTGAGAATGGTACGGCCGTCGGAGGCGCGCTTCGCCTTGATGTTCAGGTAGTAGAGCCCGGGCCCCAGCTTCTTGCCCGAGCGGTTGGTCCCGCCCCACCCGCCTTCCTTGATGTTCTGCCCGCCCTTGCGGAAGGCGCTGTCCAGCAGCGTCGCCATGGCCCTGCCCTTGATATCGTAGGCTTTGATGGTCACGTAGGCGTCGTCAGTGAGGTAGAACGACGGGTACGCCAGCGGATTCCGGTCGGTGATCACGTTGTTCAGGATGCGCGTGGGCCAGGGGGTGAAGGTGGTGGATTTGCTGATGTTGAAGGTCCACTCGTAATTGTTTGGATCACCCGGCGGAACCAATTCAGCGGGATTGTAATCGCTGTCATGATCAGAATAGTTTGGCACTATATTTTTTATGTTTTCAACAATAAAGCGTACGCTACTTCCCATTGTGATAAACGGATTAGTATCAGGAATGTAACCTACCCATTTATTTGGTGCTGTTTTTGTGCAAGAGATCCTACAATAATCGGTTCCCAGTACGAGTGCGGCATCAATCTTTCCGTTTATATCGATTAAATTGCCAACTCCATCAGGAGCAACAATTAGATTCAACGAATCCGGCTGGCCTTCGGCAGCCACTAAAAAGAGTGAAACCCTGACTGCTGTTTTTGTAAGGGGGCGTGCCGTGGCTAATGGATTAGCCGTAAATGAAGCGTCATTGTATTCAGTGATTCCATCAGTAATTGATACTTCGAGCGTGGTTGGGAGGGTGTTAACCTGGCCGAAAAAGTTTACATTTGGAGCACCGGAATATGTGGCATTACTTGCTGTGATCTTATTGTCAATATCAAATGTTAGCAATGTTTCCTGACCAAACACATCCATTGCGGTTACAAAATAATCAAAATTTGTTAAACTTGTTAATCCCGTGATATCATAAAAACTCGTGGCGGGCAAGCCAAGACTAACACCTATTGTTCTATCGACCATAATAAAAGGATCATATGGTGGCCCGGGGGTAGTCATTGATTTACGATAATAAATACGGTATGTATAAAAATCATCATCCCATGGAGGATCCGCTAAAGCAGTGATAGGATTCCAACTAAGCCTGAATCCGGAAGGAATCGGTGACGCGCCCACCCAGCCCGTGAATGGAGCGCTGTTGTTCCCCGGCGGGTCATTCCTGTCCCAGTAGATGGAATATGGCCCCGGCTGGCCGATATTGCCGGCGCCCGACTGCTCGCCGTCGTACGCGCCGCCTGTGACGAGCACCGCCGAGTAGGTGAGCGGCGTGGTCTGCGTGTCCGGCGTGATGCCTACTCCAGGGTACGGGTTGAGGAGCAGGCTCCCCGAATTCTGCCCATCGAGAATCGGCACGTCGTAGTTATTGGTGCCGTCGGAGAAGCGGATCACCGTGTTCCCCACCATCGCCCCAAGTCCGTTCTGCATCCGCGCAGTGACGTTGATCTGTGTGCCTGCGATGTTCACGCTCCGGTAATAGGACGGCGCGTCGATCCCGCCCCCGCCGGAGAAGGTGACCGCCGTGACCTCCACGCGGTCGCAGTTGAAGGCAAGCTGGTTGGCGACGGGAGTGTCCTCGGGACCGCCCGCGGTGCTCATCGCCGCGCGGACGCGCCACGCGTGGTTGCCCAGTGCCAGCACGCCGGTTCCGGGTCCCACGTTGTAACTGAGGCCGTTGGTCATATCATCGTCGAAATACGCCGTGGGGGCGCCGTCCAGCAGAAGGATGGGACCACTCACGCCCGCGGAAACGGATATCTCTCCGGGATCGATTGAATGCACGCTGTTGGTGATGCTCTCCCCCGCCACATAGTAGACTATGGCTCCCGTCACGTTGAAGGCTGTAAACCATGGATTAATTCGCCCGTCGGCGGCGACGCCATCCTGCGCGAAGTTCAGCACGCGGATGGACGCGCAAACGCCGTAGTTCATGGTACGGGTGTCGGACACACTGGAGGCGGGTGCCATGTCCTCACTTACCAGCGCGTACACATCATTAGTCGCAGCGGCGTTGAACTCGTCGCCCGCCGGGATGTCCCAGCGGAAACGCAGGGTTATGCGGTAATCGAGGTTGGACCAGTTGGAGGTATTGGTCCTGTCGACCGTGTCTACCACCACGTTGGTCTGGGAAGTCACGCTGTCCGTGCCGCCCGCATTGATGGTGATAACGCACTCGGCCTCGGTATTCAGGCCCGACGCCGTCCTGAAGCGGAGCGTGATCTGGTTCCAGTCGTCGTCCTGGGTGGCCGCCGGATCCACGGCCTGGACGCGGAATGTGTACTGCTTCCCGGCAACGTAGTACGACTTGCCGTTGGAAAGCGTGGTGGGCGCCGCCGGCGTGAGCGTCACCGAGGTAATATCGGCCCGGACCGCCGGTGAAAGGACCAGCGCCGTGGCAAGGACAAGCACGCATGTAATCAGCTTTTTTTTCATTATATGTATGATATGTATCGCTCCGCGGGAACATCGATCGCCGTCCCCGGGGACGGATCCCCATCTGGCGCGATATCCGCTAAAACGCCACGGGTCCCGAATCGTCCGATATCATCCAACCGCCGCAAAGCGCGATCGGCAGGAATACACACACGCCGGGCAAGCCTGTACAATAACCCGATACAGATACTACATTACCGGCCCCGCCGAAGGCAAGATTTTTTTATCGCTGCATTTCAATCGTAATACACATAACGCAAGAAAATAAATTGCATTTATTACCGCATTTTGTGTATATTATACTATTAAGGCGAAAAGGCGGACCGATTCGCCTGTAGCATGCGCCATGTCGAGAACTGGCGCAGCACCTTAGGCACGCGAGGCATCGGAAGTAACAGCCTGATATGCCTCATTGAGATTGAACCAACACGAATGATGAAACGATATACACGGATAACAGCGCTGGCGGGGCTTCTCCTTCTATCGCTCTCCTGCGTGAAGGAATCGCCCACGGTGAGCCCGGCGGACGTCATCACCGGCGGTGGCGGGGTGTTGCCCGGCTACTACTACCCTGCCGTACAGGATGTCTACCCGGCAAATGGATCGACGGGCAATCCGGTGAACACGAAGTATGTGATCGTGTTCAATATCCCGATAGTCCCCGCTTCCGTATCGAGCAACCTGGTCGTTACGAAGACACTGCCACTACCGGTTACAGTGCTGGTAAATGGGGTTGACTACACCATTTCCTTTTCACCAAACAATACCGCAGCTACCATTACATTTTCTGGTGCGCTACCTGATAACAGTTCGTACAATGTTGATATTCCAGCAACAATAATCGATGCGACCAACAACGTAAGCCTCAACAATCCCGGCGTGCGTACTTTCTCGGTTGGCAGCAGCGCTGATACCACCAAGCCCGAGGCTGTGCTGGCATCAAGAACACCGGCCCCAGGCGCAAACAACATTTCTCTCACCGCACCGGGCATAAGCATCCAGTTCACCGAGGCAGGGGAGATAGACGCGACTACACTGAATTACGAAACATTTTTCCTTCAGAATTTAACATATCTTCCCTCGATTGTAAAGGTTTCCGCGACAATAAGCTATAACGCAGGCACCAACACCGCAACGCTGACGCCATCAGTCAACCTTGAAACCAGCACTAACTACCGAGTAAATGTAACTACCGGTATTGAAGACCTGTCGGGCAACTCCCTCTTAGCAGGAACCCCGTGGGACTTCACCACGACAGCCACGGAAATCGATCCGCTTACCGGCGATCCATTCATTACCTCGGGTATTTCTATCGATTCTGTAACCGACACCGAGGCTGATTTGAGCTGGATCACCAGCGAGGCAACCAACTATAATACATTCGGATACGGAAGGAATATCGACGCAACCCCATCAACCAAATCCGATCCCTTGACGTTCTCATCGATGCACACGATTAATCTCACTGGTCTAACTCCCGGCAAACGATACTACGCGACACTACAGGATACTCAATATTCCGATGTGGCGGGTAACACGGGTACAAATACTTCCATCGTGGAGTTCAACACTATCACCGCCGACACGCCGGCGTTGCTGGCCGGCGGAGCGGCGAACCAGCATACAATTTTTACAACCCCCAACCGGTGGGGCGTGGCAAGCCCTGGCTTCTTCGCATTCTGGACCGACATGGCAACCACATTCCGACACATCTACCGCCGGCGTTTTGACAACACCGGTGCTCCCGTCAGTGCGAATACAGCGGTTTATGCTGAAGGCAGTCAAAATTTCTTTTACCTTTCCGCGGCCGAGGATGGCGTAGGCGGTGCCATAGTTATGGCCTCGCGTGGAGGTAGCGGGATATACGCGAAACGCGTGAAAGCAGACGGCTCATTTGAATGGGGAGGTACGGAGCCTGGAATCACCATCGACGCCACGGGTACCCAGCCCTCGGCAGTACCGGTATATGCCAACATCGTTGAAGCTATTGTCTCCGGCACCACGGAGCACGGATCCCTCACACTCTCGAATTATTTCTATGATAAAGACATGGATCTGTCGGGCCTGGTTGATGGAGTGGACATCGCGGTGGACACCACGGGCCACACGGGCTCGCTCATTGATAACACTGGTCAGGATTTTCGGCATATTCTGGGCCAAGCATCAGCCGAGGTCGTGGCATTGGAAAATTACGCGATCGGCCTGGGGGGGAGCACGCTGAGCGACACGGCCTGGGATTACAGCACTCATAAGGGAGTCTCTTACACAAGCGGTAATCTCGCCGCCACGGCTCTGGTGTACGCGCCACAGACGCTGACCGTGCTCCCGGGATGGGTTTCCGCGAACGACATTATTAAAAGCGGTACCAAGTATGGACAGATCACCGCGTTCACCACAATCTCCATAACTCCGGCAACCATAACCACGGGCAAGGCCACCAACAGTCCGGGCAACCACCTCGTGGATTCAACTGCGACCTGGACTACGGCCCCCATTGTCACCACGAACGATATCGCGTTTAACGACGCCGATAAAGTATATATGAACATCACAGCCGTGGAGGCCAACGACCTCACGCTCTCGGCCGATGCTTCATTCAATAATCCGGACACCTATTACATATATCAGAAATCAAAAGTAGGGGCCGATGAAACCCACGAGGGATTTCACCTTGTCGACGCGGCGGGAGGATTCACTGCCGGCACGCCGGTCCAGGACGGCGATATCGTCTACAATGTAGCCAATGGCGTCTACACAACCGTGGCCGCATCCGGCGTATCGGACACGGTACTGGCGCTGAGCAGTGATGGCCAGTTTAACGCTGGCGAGGCATACATAATCTACACCGGAACCCCTATACGAACAGGCATAACCGATGCAACGAGTACAGACACACAGCTGGACGACACTTCCCATTCTAATCCCGATGAATTTGATAAAAATCCGGCGGTATCCCCAGACGACATGGTCGTCAACACGACCGATTCCCTGCGCTCTACCGTGGCTGTCGGCGGCGTGAGCCCGGACTCCCTGGTACTAAATTCTGCCGCAGGATTTTCAGGCGGTGGCGATACCTACGAGGTATATAAAGTCATACGCACGGGGCTTTTCGCCGATAACACTGCCAATCATCTCTATGACTCACAGTGGGATTTCGTCGGCGTGGCTGCAGGAGACCTGGTTTATAATGTTACGGATAATGTTTATAAACGAATAACGGCAAGAGCGGACAATGATCTCACGTTGGATGGTGATGCCCAGCTCGTCGCGGGAAAAACATTCCAGATTTTCACCCTAACACAGATAGATACGGGCACCGCGGAAAATGATCATAATAAATATCTCTTTAACGACTCAGTGGATTTTCTCGCTGCGGGAGTTCAGCCCGGCCACTTGGCGTATAACGATACTGACGGCAAGTGGGGTGTTATACAGAATGTGGAAACGACGGCACTAACCCTTGACAATACGGCAGATTTTTCGCTGAACGATGATTACACCATCTACGATGATTACTTCGAAGCGCCAGCGCATCCATTCAATCCATTCTACGAGTTCACCGTGAATTACACGATTGGTATCGCTGACACGGATCCGTTCACGCTGTACGACACGAAACTGACAGGGATAGCCGACCCCATACTATCCAATCCATTATATGACAATGATGCAGACTTCACTTTGGCCGGCATTTCCGCTAATGATATCGCCCTTAACTTCACATTGCAGAGCTGGGCCACCGTTTCCGCTGTACAACAACGAGCATTGAATCTTGACTCGGGAATATTCGCCGACAATAACATGTATCAGTTAATCAATTTCTACACCTTGAGCACTGACTCCTCACACATTATAGCCATCGGCACCGTCACCACCGCCGGGACCGACCATCTCATCGACAGCACAGCACCCTTCGCTTCAGTACAGGCGGGCGATGTTGCCTGTAACCTGACCGACACCACCTATGCGCTAGTCACCGCCAGAAACAACAATGGCGATCTAACCATCTCCCCTTCACTGGCAAACGGGATCGGCGACCGCTACATTATTGTCCGCCAGAGAGGCATGCTCTACGCATGGCAGGACGGTGCCGATGTGCATATCAAGATACTCAGCCTGTTGTCACCAGGTACAACCACACTTGTTAATGAATGGAGTATTGCCGGTGCTTCAAATCCAACCGCCGTGTCGAACGACCGGGGCAGCGCCATACTGATTTACGTCGATAACACCGGGGATATCAGGGCGCGCCTGATCGATGGAGCGGGGAACACCACCTGGAACACCGAAGTTCACACTCCCGATTCCGGAGCCGAGGCCATTGTCAAGATCGTAAGCGACAATTCAGGTGGGGCAGTGATCCTCTATACGGCTGGGGCCGCCCCCAACAACCTGCGGGTACAGCGGATCAGCGCAGCAGGTGCCACGCCCTGGGGAACCACGGGAATTGCGCTTACCAACCCGGCGGCAATTTCGAGCGCCGATATAGCCTATGACTCCGCAACAGATAATTTCGTCGTTACAGCCGGGATTTCGGGCGACATCTGGGCTCGTGGCGAGGGATCAACCTGGAACTGGACAACATGGATTTCCCAGCCAAGCATTGTCAGCACCCAGCAAAATCCAAAGGTCTTCCTCAACTTGGTCGATCCTACAAATTCACGTATCGTCTGGGAGGATAATCGTTTTTTGAGTTTTGCCGGATATGCTATCTTCGGCATGGAGTTCAATGCCACGACAGGAGTGAAAGATATTGCATGGTTCGCCGATGCCACAAGCACAGACGATGATGGGATCGCCTTCGTCCTGAATGACTACAACGAGTACTGGCCCAACATCGTCATTGCCCCTTATGGCACTGGTGCAGACGCTCTCATCCTCTGGGAGGACTGGAGGACACCGACAGAAGGAGCAAATATATTCTACAGGACAATAAACGCTCCCGAATTCGCACCCTGATCTATTGGGAAGTGAGAACCGGCGCTGAAACCGAATTCATGGAAATCAATCAACCTACAGCCAGTATATTTCCATCTCCTTGAGCGGCACGATCCGCCCCTTCAGAGATGACGAAATCCATACCTTCATATCCAGACCGATAACTATCACCCCTAGGTCATTCCGGCGCTCCAGTAGCTTCCTGGCCCGCTCCATACCCATCACGAATATGGCGGTATCATACCCATCGCAGTTCACCGGGTTGCGGCTGATGACCGAAACCGAGGCGAAATGGCGTGCCGGCTCTCCGGTGAAAGGATCTATTATATGGTGATATCGGACTCCGCGGTACATTGCGTACCTCTCATAATCGCCGCTGGTCGATACCGCGTCCCCGTCCTTCATGCGTATACCGATAACTATCTCCTTGGTACGGGGGTGGACGAGCCCGGTGATCCAGTCCTCCCCGTCCTTGTCCCCCATCACCTGGATGTCACCCCCCGCTGCAACTAGTGCGCTGCGAATCCCGTTCCGCCGTAGCACCTCAAGGGCGCGCATCACAGCGTATCCCTTGGCTATGGCCCCCAGGCCGATCTTCATTCCCGGCTTTGTAAATCGGACGGTCTTTTTTACGGGGTCCAAGATTATGGCGCCGCTGTCCACCAAGTGGCGTATGGCCCGTACCGTATCCCGGGCGGGAGGAATAAAAGGCTCGCGCCTGTAGTCCCACAAATGGGAGATGGCGGCGAAGGTGATATCAAACGAACCCCCGGACTCCTTCCAAATCGTCTTCGATTTTTCAATAAGCGCGAAGGTCTCCGGGGAGATAGTTATCGGTCTTTGAAAGGCACCGATGTTGATGCGAGCGATATCACTCCCTTTCGCGTGGGGGCTCATGAGCGCTTCTATGCGTTGTATTTCCGTAAAAGCGGCCTCGGCAGCAATGGCGGCCTTCTCGAGCGTGTCTGATACCACAGTGAGGTTGACTATTGTTCCCAGCAAGGGGCGCCCCACCCTGTGAACAACGTTCTCCCGGCATGATACCATGCTGAAAACGATAGTTATCGGCACCCAGAGAAAAATTTTAATCAGCGTATGCTTCATACATCGCCATCAGCCTCGATTTTTCGGATCAGGGCGGGAATATCGTTAAAATTGCGGGCTATCCACCTCTGATCTTCTATTTCAGACGATCCCATGTGTCCGAACGCACACCCGATAAAGGGAATGCCATTGTCTCTGGCGGCCTTCAGGTCCGAAAACCGATCCCCCACCATGATGACAGGTTCAGTATCAAGGACATTTTCGACATAATGGCGGACGATATCGGATTTACTTTTAATATGACCACCGATAACTATCAGTGGCATCACGAAGTAATCCAGCAATCCGTGGGTTTCCAGTATCGCTGTTATGTATTCGCATGTGCCGTTTGAAGCTGCGAACAGCCGATACCCATCATCATGGAGAGTTTTCACGGTACGCGGAACACCGTCAAATAGCAGGCCTCCACCGCGCCGCACCATACCCGATAACTCCTCCTGACAGATACTGAGCAGTTCCACCTGCTTATCGTCGGGAACTTCAGGATACAACCGCCTGAAAATCTCGTCAGTGGGGATGCCGACAATATCCATTATTTCATCCCGGCTTGCTGCGCGAAGGGCGTACCCATTCAGCCTGCCAAACCGCCGTGCGCCATCCCGGAAGGCATCCGCGACGATATCCCCGCAATCAAAAATGGTTCCATCTATATCAAACGCTATTGCTGTCATTAAATAATCCAGTTAATTATGAAAATAGTCCATCCGTACTGACCGTATCCGTCAATTCATTTGCCTCAATGTTTGATATAAAAATTCTCCTACATCCAAAATTTTTTAAATTTTGGCAGTTCCAGAATCGTACTAACACCGAGGACATTCATTAAATTCAGCTGGAGAAAATGTCATGATTGAAACAACCATTAATATCAGGATCGATACAAAACGCAAGCTCGCTGAGGCAGCGGAAGAATGCGGGATATCGATATCAAAACTCATAGTGAAACTGATGAAAAAAGCCATGAAAAAACCTACCGTGATGGCTGAATGCTTTAGCAGAATTAAATATCAGCCAAAAGCACCTAAATACCAGTGGCAGCGTCTGCATGTTAGCCTGTTTGCCCGGGATTATGAGTATTTTCTTGACATGAGAAAGCTATACAAGTGTTCCGTTTCCCTTCTCGTCTCCTTATGTTCTGAAAAACACCTGGAAAGTCTGCTTAATGATGTAAGGGATAGTGATCATGATATGGATACCGATAACTATCCTTTCAACAATTATGTTATACTCCATACATGGTCTGGAGGTGTATCGTGCTGGAAAATATATTGGGGGATGCCAGAAAAACCAGAGGAGGTATTAATCATTTAGTGAAAATTGTCTAAAATTTTAGTTGACCTTACGGAGTAATATTTTTCGATAGAATCAACTCAAGTGTGATAAGGACAACCATGTTTCGTAAATCATTGGTAATACAGTTGTTTATTATTTTTATCATCCCTTTGTCGGCATTCGCATCGGAGCGTAATGAGCCAGCAAAGATTGTAACAATGGATTTCGCAGTAAGATTTAACGGTGGTTACACGAAGGCACAATGCCTTTACATGGATTTACGAACTGAAGAGGAGAAAACAAATAATGCAGCCGCCGGACAATTGAGCGGCCCTGTTATTCTATTTCTCCACGGACATTCACAACGCCCCGGAAATGGAATAAATTTCACCACACAACTATGCAAAAATTCAAAATCGGGTATAATTGTGGTACCCGTCAGCGATACTCCGTTCGGACGAGATGCCAAGTGGCGTGGTGATGATGGTAAAGACGTAATACTAATGGAGCTCACAAGGCATATTCTTCAAAAAAATGGGTTTGCTCCGGATAGTTATCGGCCTTTAACTGATTTAAGTATTAATATTACTGAACATATCTCATCGCCGTCCATTACCACACACAAAACCACTACCCAAATACCCGTGAAACTCATGACCGTCGGCTGGTCCCACGGAGGCATCCTGGCACGGAGGCTGGCCAGCCGCTACCCTGACCTCGTCACCGACCTTGTACAGATAACTCCCGCTGGTTTCGAGCACTGGGGCAGGAACGGTTGCATCCGCACCGGCTGTCTCATGTCCGCGTTCAACTGGGAAAGTCTCCGAATAGGCACTGGAATCTTCAGGGGAGAAGGCCGGCAGGTATTCGATGCCGGCTGGGGCGTTGCCAAAGGACAGGTGGGTGATACAACCAGGTCCTGTGGTTCATGCCTCTATGGAAATTTCCATCCACTCATGCCCTTCAGAATATTCCAGGACACCGCCGAATGCGCCGGATATCTCGATGATTCAACATTTCCCGTTCCGCATCTAAAAAATATCGTTGTCCTTTTCGGCAGGAACGATTCGCTCTTTGAATACGCAAACGCGGGGATAAAGAACCCGGACACCCCCACACCCGATGAATTGCACGCTTTTGGCAAAACATACTATCGATCCACCCTAAAAAGCGGATCCAGGCTCACGGTCAAGGTGCTCCCCGGAAACCACATCGCGCCGCTGGTATTCGACACCCGTTACGTACACGAAGCGCTTCTCAACACCGGGCAATTGCGTGACAATCCGGCCATCGAGGGAAAATCCGAAAGCACAAGCCGATAGTTATCGGTTGCCACGGCCGCATCCTTCATCTACCGCATTCACCGCACTTCCGTCCGATACCAATCCGGACCAGGGCCCCGTCAGCGATTCCTTCTCCAGACATTTTTTAAGCAGGGCGATATACTCCTCCCTCGGTATCTCCCGCGCGCCCATGCTCTCCATGTGTTGCGTGTACACCTGCGAATCGATGAGGGTAAAACCCCTTGCCCGGAGCGCCCCCACCAGCGCGATAAGCGCCGCCTTCGACGCGTTGTTCTCGTGCGCGAACATTGACTCCCCAAAAAAACAGCTTCCCAGCGAGACCCCGTAGAGACCGCCGGCAAGTCTCTCCCCGCTCCACGCCTCTACCGAATGGGCGTATCCCCGGCGGTGAAGCTCCGTGTAGGCCTCGCGCATCTCGTCGGTAATCCAGGTCCCGCGCTGCCCCGGGCGCTTCATCTCCCCGCAATGCCGGATAACCTCCTCGAAGGCCGTGTCCAGGGTGATGCGGAAGATACCGCGCTCCATGACTTTACGCATGCTGCGTGATACCTTCAACTCTTCGGGAAAAAGGACAAACCGGGGATCCGGCGACCACCAGATTATTGGTTCGTCGTCTGAATACCAGGGAAATATTCCTTCACGATATGCGAGGAGCAGACGCTCCACCGAGAGGTCGCCCCCTACCGCGAGAATGCCCCCCTCAATGGCAAGCTCCACGGGAGGGAAGACAAGCCTTTCATCGAGCATGAAAACGGGCATCGCTACCGCCCGAAAACGAGGCTGATATCACCGTCGGCGAAGGTCACCGTGGCGGTGCCGCCGTCCTTGAGGCTGCCGAAGAGCACCTCGTCCACGAAGCGCTTCTTGATCTTCTCCTGGATGAGGCGCGCGATCTCGCGGGCGCCGAACTCCGGGGAGTAACCGCGTTCAGCCAGCCAGTGACTTGCCTCGTCGGTCACATTGAGCTCGACTTTTTTCTCCCGCAGCTGCGCGGCGAACTCGGCGAGGTTCTTCTTCACGATCGAAAGCACGTTCTCGCGGGAGAGCCCGTTGAAGCGTACGATGGAATCCAGCCGGTTGCGGAACTCGGGTGAGAAGATGCGTGTCACCGCCTCGTTGAGGGCCGCGTCGTTCAGCACGCGCTCGCCGCCGAAACCCACGCGCTGTTTTCCTATTTCGCGCGCCCCGGCGTTCGAGGTCATGATGATGATGGCGTTGCGGAAGTCCGCCTTCTTGCCGGCATTGTCGGTCAGCGTGGCGTAGTCCATCACCTGGAGGAGCGTGTTGAAGATATCCTGGTGCGCCTTCTCGATCTCGTCGAGGAGCAGGACGCAGTGCGGATTCTTCCGGATCGCCTCGGTCATCAGGCCACCCTCCTCGTAGCCCACGTAGCCGGGAGGAGCCCCTATCAGCCGCGCGACGGTGTGTTTCTCCTGGTACTCGCCCATGTCGAAGCGGATAAGCGGCACGCCCATGATGAGAGCCAGCTGCCGCGAGAGCTCCGTCTTCCCCACGCCCGTGGGCCCCACGAAGAGAAACGACGCCACCGGCTTCGATGGCTCATTGAATCCCGCGCGCGAACGCCGGATTGCCGACGCGACCATGCCTATGGCCTCGTCCTGCCCGAATATCTGCCGCTTCAGTTCCGCGTCCAGGTCGCGGAGGCGGTCCACCTCGGTACCCGTGACGCTCTTCTCCGGCACGCGGGAGATCTTCGACACCACGCGCTCTATATCGTGGACCGTGATGGTGATGCCGTTCTTTTCCCCTTCAGGGCGATACATGCGCGCGTACGCCCCCGCCTCGTCCAGGACGTCGATAGCCTTGTCGGGGAGATGGCGGTCGTTGATATACTTTTCCGAAAGCTCCGCCGCGGCGCGCACCGCCTCGTCGGTGTAGGTCACCTCGTGATAGCCCTCGTACCGGTCCTTGAGCCCGAGAAGTATTTTGTGCGTGTCCTCCACCGAAGGTTCCAGCACCTCAATTTTCTGGAAGCGTCGCGACAGCGCGTTGTCCCGTTCGAAGTACTTACGGTACTCGTCGTAGGTGGTGGAACCGATACAGCGCATCTTCCCCGATGCGAGAGCCGGTTTGAGTATGTTGGACGCGTCCATCGATCCGCCGGATACGGCGCCGGCGCCCACGACGGTGTGTATCTCGTCGATAAAGAGGATGGCGTTGTCTATCTTCTTCAGCTCCTTTATCACCCTCTTGAGCCGCTCTTCGAAGTCGCCGCGGTACTTTGTGCCCGCCAGAAGCGCTCCCATGTCCAGCGCGTATATCTTCGAGTCACGGATGGGCTTGGGGACCTCTCCCTTCGCGACGAGCTGCGCCAGCCCCTCGGTGATGGCGGTCTTTCCCACGCCGGGATCGCCAACGTGCACCGGGTTGTTCTTGAGCCTCCGGCAGAGGACCTGCATGGTGCGCTCGAGAATTTCCTCGCGCCCTATGAGCGGGTCCATCTCCCCGGCCCTGGCCTTCTCCACGAGCTCCGTGGTGAACATCTCCAGGAACTTTTCCCCCTTCCCGGGCGCCGCTGCCGGCTCCTCGCGGTCCTCCTCCGCCTCCTCCTGCTCTTCGCCGGCGGACACGACATCGCCTTCGTCGGGAACCACGGAAATGCCATGGGAGATATAGTTCAGGATGTCCATGCGCGTAATACCCTCGCGCTGGAGGAAGTACGACGCGTGCGAGTCCTTCTCGTCGAACATGGAGATGTAGACGTCGCCTATGTCGAGCTCCTCCTTCTGGGCGGACGCGGTGTGCCAGATGGCCTTCTCCATGATGTTCTGGAACTGCATCGACTGCAGGGGTTCCTTGCCCTCGACCGTCGGGACCTTGTTCTTCAGGAAATCGTCCAGCTCCTTCCGGAGCCGCTCGATATCGCCGCCGCAGTGGCTGATGATATCGCTCCCGGAGCTCGAGAAGAGCGACGCGTAGAGCAGGTGCTCCGGCGTCAGGTACTCGCTCTGCCGGTTCCTCGCCTCGTTGTATGCGGACATCATGATCGTGTTGAGTTCGTCATTTATTTCCATGTGGTATCTTCATGCCTCTTCGTAGGTGCACTTCAGCGGGAACCCGTTCTGCTTCGCCATCGCGTGGACCTGGGACACCTTAGTGATGGCGATGTCGAAGGTGTAGACGCCGCAGACCCCCCTGCCCTTCTTGTGCACGTCCATCATCAGGAGGGTCGCCTCGGCCGCGGGCTTGTTGAACACTTCCACCAGGACCTTCACCACGAAATCCATGGTCGTGTAATGATCATTCAGGATGAAGACGCGGTAGAGCTTCGGCTCGTCAAGCTTCGGCCGCTGCTTGAGCTGGACATCGCCCTCAGTCTGATGATCGAAACCCTTTTTACGGGGCATTGCCGCACCTCGCTGAAATATCGCGCCTCCGTCGGACCGCCCGGGGCGCCGCGCACAATAATATTAATACAAAACCTCGGGGGAATACAACCACTTTTCAAAAAATTTATCGCGGGCCCGCCTCGTCCATCAAACGCTCCAGAAGTTTCACCATGGCGAGCGAGTCCATGGCGCAGTATTCCAGGAGTTCCCGGCGAATACGCGCCACCGCTTCAATATCGCGCTCCTCCCGCAGCCGCTCGTATGCCGCCAGGGCCTGGAAACCGTCCGACACCGCGAGCTGGTCATAACCGGACCCGGGCACCAGCGCGGGCAGGACGTTCTTTATCGAACAACGCCCCTTCATCGCGGGAACGTACACACGCATCTCCCGGAAGGGAACCATCAGATCACAGAGCCGTGATATCCGCCTGCCGATATCATCGCGCAGGTCCGGGAAGATATGCGCCATGTCGCGGAGGACGCCCTCTTCGAAGGCGCGGTTGTACACGATGATAGAGCCGTCTCCCCCGGTATCCGCCAGGAGCCTGTCGATAAACTCACGCCGGGGATCCCCAACCGCGCCCGCGAGAAACTCCCGGTGCTCCGGCTCCGCCCCCGGCGCGGACTGGACGTGCACCGAATACTGGAAGGGCACCTGCTGGTACGGCCGGTCGCCTTCGAACAGCGGCACCGCGGGCATGAACGATTCGAAGTCCATGAAAACCGCCGGCCAGCGGACCTCATCGATAAATCCGCGCAGCCACTCCCGGTCGACATGCGCCTCACCCGTCGCGTGGCAGCGCACCTGTAGCCTCTGAGCCGGGGAGAGCGGGTGCCCCGCCGGCACATCGGCGATCCGCGTGATACCGGAGCGGTAGAGCGCGAACATCTCCCGTTTCGGCAGGCGGGCGATATCGAACACCGAATCGGGAGGCACGCCCTTCCAGCAATGGCCCATAAAATCGCAGCGGTAGGGTGAAAAGCAGTGTTCGCCAATCTGAATGTCCGGCTCGCTCCCGCCGCCGAGCGCCTCCCTCATGCGCAGGATGTTCACGGCAACGGCGTCGCGCATCGCCCGCACGCGTTCCGTCACGGGCCTCACGGCGAAAAGCGCTACCGGGCGGACCGGTCCGCGGCGCACGTAATCCCTGTCGATGTGGATGATGGACACGCCCGCCAGCGCGGTGCCCGATCCCTCGATGACGTGGTTCTGGAGCGCGGCGTCGAGCAGGAAAGTGTCGGTGACGCGCGTGGAGCTCTTCACCTCGAAGGCGTGCCAGCCGCCGTCGCGCCGCGCGATGATGTCCATGAAACAGAGGACGCCGTCGTGCAGGAACGCGGCCTCGTAGATTGCGGGTATCCCGCTATCGACGAGCTCCGCTGTGCGCGCCACCGCCGCGACGATATCATCCGCGTTGAAAGGACCGCCACCTTCCCGGGCGAACGGCTCTTCGCCACCGGGAAAGAGCTCCCTTGCCAGGAGCCCCACCCGTATTCCCGCGCCGAAGACAGCGCGCAGGCGAGGACCGGGCTCGTCGCGCAGATCGGGACGGAAGCGGTGAAGGTAGAGCGACTTCAGGCACTGGGTGCCGCGGATGAAGCCCGACTTGCTCAGTATATGTGTGCGTTGTCCTTCCATCACTCCTTCTTCACGGCGAATTGGCCGATATTCCCGCGCGTGTCGTCGTCACTGCATTAATAGTGCTTGATATCACCGCGCCTCGCCCTTACTGTCGTCCATCATCATCGCAGAAAAATGAAATGACCGACAGGATACTCATCAACAGCCGGCTTTCCCTGGACGCACGGGAAGTCCGCATCACCGCGACGCGTTCCTCGGGCCCGGGCGGGCAGAACGTGAACCGCGTCGCCACGCGGGTCACCCTGCGCTTCAACGTGGAGCGCTCGTCCGCGCTCACGGAGGAGCAGAAGGCGCTCATCCGCGAGAGGCTCGCCGGGCGTGTCGCCAAAAGTGGTGACCTGGTGCTCCACGAGGAACGGGGCAGGACCCAGGGGACGAACAGGAAACTCGCGCTGGAAAAATTCAGGGAGATCATCGCGGGCGCCCTGAAAAAAAGAAAGAAGCGCGTGGCAACCTCCGCCGGTCCCGGCGAGAAGGAAAAGCGCCTGCGGAATAAGAAATTCGACGGTGAAAAAAAGCGTATGAGGCGGCGCGTGGAGCCGGGCGAGTGACCGCCCCGCCTAGACCGAGCTCCTCTTGATGTGCTTGATCTCGAACTCGGTCCGGGACATGATCCCGAAGAAGTTATTGAGACGGGCCGTCTGGAATATCTTGAACACGTCCTTGTTCAGGCCGTATACCACCAGGTCTATCTTCTTGTTCTTCGCGGCGTTGACGAACTTCACCAGTGATCCTATCGATGAGGAATCGATGTAGGCCATCTCCTCGCAGTTGAAGGCGATCACCCGGGGCTTTTTCTGCACCTGCTCGTTCCATACCGCCTCCACCTTCGAGATCACCTCGATGCGGAACTCACCCGCCAGGCCGATGATGATGACGCCGTTGTCCTTTTCGTCCACCGTGAATGTAATCATGGAACAGAACCTCGCTCTTTGTTGTATCCCGCCCCCGCCGGCGTCGCTCACCTGCTTCCCGCGTATTCCCCGTATATCCAGTTGCCCTTCTTCACGGTACCATCGCCGGAGTACATGACTCCCCTGCCATGGGGCCGGTCGTCGAAAAAATTTCCCTCGTACCTGTTGCCGTCTGCGTAGTGATATATTCCTTCGCCCTTCTTTACGTCTCCCGACCACTGTCCTGCGTATCTATCGCCCTTGGCATAATAGTAGACGCCCTGTCCCTCGCGCCGGTCGGCCTTCCATTCGCCCACATAGCGGTCCCCGGTATGGTAATTATAGGCGCCGTAGCGCTCCTTTTTAAAATTCAGCGTGTAGCCCTCGTACCTGTCCCCGTTGTTGAAGGTGTAGACTCCCTCGCCATGGGGCACGCCGTCCTTGAAACTTCCCGCGTACGTTCCGGAGTCGTACGCGAACCTCCCTACTCCATTGACGCAGTTTCCTTCGATACACCCCCGGGCATTCCGGTCCGAATTCCCGCATCCCGAAAGCGCGATCACGCACAGGACCACGGGCAGGACGATACAAGCTGTAGTTCGCATCCCGATTATATTCCGTAACAAAGATACATGTTTTCCGCGCGGCGCACGGCACACAGGGGAAGGGTCATGATACCACCTCCTTCGCGTTGCGCAAGTAAATATTGCCCGGGTGTGGCAAATTATTCCCCCCTTCGGGACGATTCGCCCTGGCGCGCCCACTGCCCTTTCTTCCAGTCATAAAAATCGTGAGGCCGAAACCGCGCCTTGTAGACCATCCGAGGACACTCCCTGATATAGTACCCCAGGTAGTAGTACCGAAGTCCCAGCGACGCGGCGTACTCTATCTCGCGAATCGCGCTGTAGGTTCCCAGGCTCAGCTTCGAAAATCTGGTATCGAACATGAAGTAGACGCTGCTCAGGCCGTCCGCGGCCGCGTCCAGGAATCCCACACCCGCCAGCTCATCGCCCACCCAGTACTCGGACTGGAGGGCGGGACACGACGGGTTGTAAAAATTGAAGGTAAAATCCTCTTTGTTCCGGGGGCTCCCGAACCGCTCCCGGGAATGTATGTCGTAAATCTCGTAGATGCGGTCGGAGTATTTCAGGTGCCCTATCTCCATCCGTACGTCGCGGTTCCGCTTCAACAGGTCGCGCTGGTTGCGCGACGGCGCGAAGTCGTCAGCGTCCACCCTGATGGGCACGCAGGCGGAACAGCCCCGGCAGTCGGGCTTGAAGTAATAGTACCCGAACTTGCGCCACCCCGTGGACAGGAGACCCGCAAGCTCTGTCCCGTCCAGATCCATGGCGAAAAAGTAGCGGAACCGCCAGTTCCGGCCAGGAAGATAATCGCACTCCTGTTCCTCCGTCAGGGCGGGGGGTTGGATCATGTACATGGTCCCTCCAGCCTCCCCTCCTGGCACTCTCTCTTAATGGAAAAATGTGCTATCATGCGCGCAATATACCGAAAATAATACCGGGGACGGGTTTCCCGGGCCGGTAGCGTCGCGGCCCGGATGATTACAGTATAGTGCGATAAAACTCCCCTTCAACAATATTTTTATTGAATATTTCCGAACTTCCGCATCATCCTGAATGAAGGATATAACGACACCGCGACCGGATCGTATGATACAACCGCACTTCACAGCACGTTTCCAAGCCTTCCTGGCGCTCGTCTTCGGGCTGATATGCGCTCTTCCTGCCGAGCTCCCGGCCGGTCAGCAGATGTCCATCCAGGGGATCGACGCGGTATCGGCGCGCCCGGCGGTGAAGGTGAGCATCGCCGTGAAACCACCCCGTGGCGAAGGCACCGCCTCCCTCACGGAGGAGAGCTTCCAGGTCCTGGAGGACGGCATCGCCGCGTCGGGACTGAAGCTCCTCCGCGCCACAGACGCGAAGGACACGCTCTACATGGTTTTTTCCTTCGATTCGAGCAGGAGCATCGGCCGGGAGACGATGTCCCGGATGAAGAAAACCGCGCGCGAGGTCATATCCGCCACGACTCCCGGCGATAAAATCGCCCTCTACCGGTTCAACGACAGCGTCATCCTCCTCTCCGACTTCACGTCCCCCCGGGGAGAGCTTTTGAAAAATCTCGAGAGCATCCAGCGCCACGGCAACCGGACCCTCCTCTACAACGCCATCTACGACTCGCTGGAGCGCCTGAAGAAGGAGCCGGCGGGCAGGAAGGCGGTCATCGTGTTCACCGACGGCAAGGACGAGGGGAGCGGCTTCACCGCAGGTGACGTCGCCCGGGCGGCCCGCGAGGCGGAGATACCGGTCCATTTCGTGTGTCCCGCCCGGATATGCGCGGCAAAATCCCTGGAGCGCATCGCCAGGCTCTCGGGCGGCAGGGTTGTCCTTTCCGGTGCGGGCGGATGCGCGCGCGGGCTCCTGGGCTCAACGGGGGGCGGCGCCGCGGCCCACTATCTCCTCCAGTACGACTCATCGCTCCAGCCCGACGACCGCGCCCACCAGCTCGAGGTACGCTTCAATCACAACGGCATCGCCGACCGGGACACCCGCACATTCAGACTCGAAAGGACCGCCATGGACATACGGATACCGCACATCACAGAGATCATGCTGATATCGCTCATCCTGGTGCTCATCGTCCTCCTGGCTGTGGTCATCGTCATCATCATACGGAACAGCGGCCGCATCTTCGTCCGGGAACAGGCGGTATCACCCCCCCTCCCCGGCACGGCGCTGAACTTCAGCATTGACGACCTGGAGCGAGGCAGCGCCCCGCCCGCGGAACCCACACTCACGCCCCGGGACCCGGAGTACGCATACTCCAGGGCCTGGCTCCTGGAAAAGGACGGTCCCGAGACCGGCAAGAAGTTCCCCATCTTCTGGGACGAGCTCACCCTGGGCAGGGACGAGGGGAACACCATCGTGGTGAAGGACCAGGCGGTATCGCCGCAACACGCCAAGATAAAGCGCATCAGGGACACCTATCTCATGTACGACCTCGTCTCGGAAAACGGCACGTTCCTCAACGGGAAAAAGCTCCTGCGTCCCAAGGCGCTCTACGACTGGGACGAGATCAAGATCGGCCGCACCGTCTTCATCTTCCGCGGCACCAAGATCAAGGACTGAAAAACTTATTTACAGGAACCTTCCGTCCCTGTAGGGTGATCGGAAATCACCGCGCGGGGTATCCACATGCCAGTATCTCACTACATCAACACATCCATCGAGAAGGGCTCCTTCATACGGAAAATGTTCGAACAGGGCGCGCAGCTCAAGGCGAAGTTCGGCGCCGATAACGTCTTCGACTTCAGCCTGGGCAACCCGGACCTCGATCCGCCCGCGGAATTCTTCGCCGCCGCGCGGGACCTCCTGGCGGCCCCCCGGAAAGGGATGCACGGCTACATGCCTAACGCGGGTTACCCCGACGTGCGCGACGCCGTGGCGGCGAAAGTATCGCTCCAGCAGGACATCCAGGTCGGCGGGACGCACACGGTCATGACGTGCGGCGCCGCGGGCGGGATGAACATCATCTTCAAGACGATACTCGATCCCGGCGACCAGGTCATCGTGCCGAGGCCCTGCTTCGTGGAGTACGGCTTCTACATCGCGAACCACGGCGGCGAGATGGTGCTGGTGGACACGAATGACGACTTCTCGCTGAACATGGAGAACATCCGGAAGGCCATCACCCCGAAAACCAGGGCGGTCCTCATCTGCTCGCCGAACAATCCCACGGGGAGAGTCTATCCCGAGAAGCAGATCATCGAACTGGGGAAACTCATCGAGGATGCGGGGAAAAAGCGCCCCGTCTACCTCATCGCGGACGAACCGTACCGGGAGCTCGTCTACGACGGCGTGAAGGTTCCGAGCATCTTCAAGCACTGCACTCGTTCCATCATCACCACCTCCTATTCGAAGACGCTTTCCATCCCCGGTGAGCGGATCGGCTACGTCGCCGTCAACCCCTCGGCGCCGGGAACCGACAAGATCATGGCGGGGCTCATCCTCGCCAACCGCATTCTCGGTTTCGTGAATGCGCCGGCCCTGATGCAGCGCGTCATCGCGCGGCTCACGGACGTCACGGTGGACATCGAGACCTACCGCACAAGGCGCAACCTATTCATGGAAGGGCTCACGAAGGCGGGGTACGAGGTGACAAAACCGGAGGGAGCGTTCTACATCTTCGGCAAGTCTCCAATCGCGGACGACGTGGCCTTTATCAACCACCTGGTGAAGTACAACATACTGGCGGTGCCGGGCTCCGGTTTCGCCGGACCGGGGTATTTCCGGGTGGCCTACTGCGTGCCCGAGGACACGATCACGCGCTCCATGGATGGTTTCAAAAAGGCGCTGGAAACCCTCTGACGC
The DNA here is from genome assembly GCA_017998375.1 of Spirochaetota bacterium. Classification (GTDB taxonomy): domain Bacteria; phylum Spirochaetota; class UBA4802; order UBA4802; family JAGODF01; genus JAGODF01. The sequence goes on along the minus strand of JAGODF010000012.1, from coordinate 3,357 downwards.
AATAATTTCTTGACAGCCGGGGCGGGGCATTGTCCCATCGGGCTCCGGCAGTACATTACGATAACGCAACGCGAGGTACCAGATGGCAGAAGAAACCCAGGCCCCACAGGCGGCACCCGCCGAGGGAGCGACGCAGGAACAGAAGACGAAGAAGATCAACAGGCTCACATCGGCCGAGCTGGACAAAAAGATCGGAGAGCTCGAAGGCGGGAACCACGTCAAGTCGGTCTACTACAAGCACCTCCTCCAGAGGAAGAAGGAGCTGGCGGGCAGCTGAAGCGGTTTCCCGTATTCGAATGTATTGGTGACGGGCGTTATACAGCAAGAAGGCGACGATGCGCATCGTCGCCTTCTTGCTGTATAACGCCGCCCGCCGTTCCCCGGACTCACCCTTCCCTGCGTAACACGAGATACTCGTACTTGTAGAGGTCACCGATGAACTGGCGGATGATCTCGTGCTCGTCCTTACGAGACGATCCCCCCTTCACGATGAAATTGATCTCCGGGGTGAAATTCACCTCAAGAAAATCAGCGTAGGGCCCCCGCATCACGGAGTAGCCGTGGTGCGCCGCAACCTTTTCCAGGTGGGAAAACCGGAGTGTGTACTCTACGTGCCCCTTCAACGCTATCGGCTCGGGATTCCCACCGGGAACCACGCCAAGCGCTTCGGCCAGCTCCGCCGGAGCTTTCGCCTCGCAGCTGTGCTCGCTGAGATAAATGTACTTCACCCCGGCGCCGCACAAAAGCTCCAGTGCGCGCACCGCTCCCAGGTTGAAATTGAACCTGTCACCCGCGGGCTTTACGAAACCATAGTGTGTGAACAGCGCCGCCACTTCCCGGAGCGTGTCATCGGAAAAATCTTCCGATTCATCGATGATGCCCGAGGGAACATCGCAGGCAGTGGGAAAATCGCCGCAGTTTTCGTTCAGGATTGCAAGCTCGAACCGTGAAAAGAATCCGCGGTCCAGCGAGAAGAGGTCCGCTTCCAGAAAATCCGCATCCTTTCCCGCAAGAGCCTTCCGCTGTGCCGCCAGGAGCACCGGGGAGATATCGACCATCAGCGGTCGCAGGCGCGGGTTGAGACTGGCGAACTCCGCCATCAGGTTACCGTACCCGCCGCCGACCTCGACGGCCGGCGTTATATCGTCCATCGGGATATATCGCGCCAGGAACCGGTAGAGCGCTTCGCCAAAAGTAGAGGGGTTTTTCAGCGCACGACGGCAGGGGCTCGCTTCGTCCTGGAGCGCGTTGGAGACCGTGAGTTCCCACCCCAGCGTCTCCAGTGAGCCCCGGTGGTACTCCTCGGTCCGGTTGAGGCGGAAACTCATATCACGCCGTCACCGGGGGAAACCCGCCCGGGAGCGCAGAGAAGGTATCCCGCTATCAGAAGGACCGCCGCGATGAGAAGGAGAGCCATTAAAATTTTTTTCTGCTCGGCGGCGGGCAGTATCCGGAAGTTCTGGAGGCGGTAGCGCAGGTTGTACGCCGCCCTTATGGCGCCGTCGAGGAACGCGCCGCCGCGTTTTTTCAGGCCCTCCAGCGGCACGCGGGCGCGGTCCTTGTGAGACGCTGCGCCCGTTCCCAGGTCGAAGGTGGCGCCGTCATACAGGGACGTGTCGTCGGGATCGGCGACGAAGTTCGCGCCGCAGGAGCAGGAGACCCTGATCTTTCCGCGGTCGATGGGAAAACGGAGCTTCCTCGAGCAGGAAGGGCATTTCTTCACGAGATGCATTGCGCGCGCGTCAGCTGATGCCCTTCACCTGATCCAGGACCTCGGTGACTCCCGAGTAGAGCGTGTTCATCTCCTCGTCCGTGAGGCCCAGCATCCTCACGGCGCTCTCGCTCAATTCGTGGTAGAGGCCGTCGCTCCCGATGCCGATGCCCGCCATGAGGCAGATGGAGTTGGCCACGTGCACGAGCGATACGAGCTTCTGGTACTCCTTCGGCGCCTTTTCGGGCTCGTGATGATAGCGCACGATGGCCTTCAGCACCTCGGGGAACTTCCACTTGTTGAGGATGCGCTCCCCCACTTCCTGGTGGTCGTATCCCATGGTCTCGCGCTCGGCCTGCTGGAACGATATCCCCCTGGACTCCACCATGGAGAGTATGTCCTTGAACGCGTTCTGCACGAACAGCGCGAGCACCGTCTTACCCACGTCGTGGATGATGCCGCCGGTGAAGGCGATGTCGGCGTTCACGCGGTCCTTCTTCATCAGGGCGATATTCTTCGCCATCACGGCCACGGCGAGGTCGTGCTCCCAGAGCATCCCCTTGGTGAGATCGTAGCCGAGTATCACGCGGTTGAGCACGGCCTTGGTGGCCACCACCATGATGGCGTCCTTCACTTCCTTGATACCCAGTGTCACGATGGCTCGGTCCAGCGAGGTGATTTCCTTCCCCTTGCTGAAGTAGGCGGAATTGCAGAGTTTCAGGAGGTTCGTGGTGATCGCCTGGTCCCGGCTGATCTCCTGGGCGATGACCTTGAAGTCGACGTTCGGGTCGTTGACCATGTTGATAACCTTCCCGACCACGTCCGGGATCGACGGCAACTGGTCGAGATTGGTGATGATCGACTCCAGGCGTTCCTTTATCGATATTTGCATTGCTGTTCTCCGTCTCGGTTATACTTTGTAAAAAAGCTTCTCTTCGCCGGCGGCCTTGATCTTCATTCTCCCGTCCTCGAGAAAGAAATCGAGGACGCGCCCAACGCTGCCGCCGACGTCCTCGGCGACCAGGGGGATCCCTTTCTCCTTCAGCACCTGTCGCGTGACCTCGATGTTCCGCTGCCCTATCTGGCCAAGCGTCATGTTGGCCTGAAACTTGAACATCGAGGCGCCACCGGCTATCTTCGCGGACATGAATTCCCTGGTGCAGCCCATCTTCAGCATCTGGGAAATGACCAAGGGGATGGCCGTGTCCGCGAATTTTTCCTTCATGCCGTCCCTCGTCCAGTTGGGGAGGAGGATATGGGCGAGCCCGCCGATCTTCTTCATCCTGTCATAGATGCAGATACCCACGCAGCTCCCCAGGATCGTACGGAGCACATTGGGATTGTTTGAGATTTCTTGCCGCGCCACGCCTACATTTATTAGCATATTCATGATTGTCCGGACACCCCGCGTAATTCAGCCATGATAGTTATCGGTACCGGCCCAATTATCATACACCCCGAGCCCCAAGCGCAAGTACTTTTATTCTCCGATACAGTATTTACCTCGCGTCGCGCGCCAGGAGCAGATATTTTGTTGTTACACTCCCCTGATGCGGATTTCATAACTCACGATTTCGTTGGTAATCGGTTTTTTTTCTTAAATCCGCGTCATTTTTACCGAAAATAAATATACAGGGAGATACCCC